>CAMTPG010000023.1 GCA_947074335.1 uncultured Parabacteroides sp. | reverse complement strand
TTGATTCTTCGGCATTTCGGGCATAAGGCAGCCGGTTGATGATTTGTGCAGCAACACCTTTCGAAAAGGGATCGCCTGCCAGTATAGCGACACCTGCCAGATGCAGCGGCAAGTTCTCGATCAAAAGATAGAAAAGCAGAAAATAAAAGATCAGTCCTGTCACACCGTAGCTGCCGATGTGCGAATCTTTCATAATGGTCAGTATGCGGTCGCGCGAATGTCCTCCGCCGAATCCGTCGAGAAAATCAGCCAGACCGTCTTCGTGCAGACAGCCTGTAATCAGCAACCGGCTGATCATGGCCAATAAAACAGCCACACTGTAAGGCAGAATGAGCGATGTGAGATAAAGCACCAGCACCATGACCGCGGCCGTGAGCCAGCCGGTCAATGGCCAGTAACACACAATGTTTTTGAAACAACCGGCCGGCACTTCGCCCAGTCGCCAGAAAGGCAACCGGGTAAAAAACTGAAAAGCGGCCAGTATTTTATTCATAAGCATATGCTTCATGGGATGAAATGCTGTATAAGTTGAATCAGTCGAAATATTTTGTTACCGCAGCCTCTCCGAACGAATGCATTTCGTTAAGCATGCGCACAGCCGATTGTACGATCGGATAGGCACAGACCGAACCCGAACCTTCGCCCAGTCTGAGACCCAGACTTAAAAGCGGCTCCGCCTGCATCGCATCCAGCAGCAGTTTATGTCCGCTCTCATCACCACAATGACCAAAAATGCAATAATCCATTACAGCCGGATAAAGTCGGGATGCTGCCAGAACACAGTTGGTCATAATAAATCCGTCAACCAGAATAATCATCTTCAGTTCGGCTGCACGCAACATACCGCCCACAGCCATCACCATTTCGTATCCGCCGAAATAGCGCATCACCTCTTTTACATCGGTGCTGCCGGAATAATTATCCAAGGCCTGTTTCAATACCTTATATTTATGTTGAATGCCGGATTCGTTTAATCCGCTTCCCGCACCAACGCAGGCTTTCAGCGGAATACCGGTGAGCAGCGTCATCCACATGCTCGAGGCCGCCGTATTGCCAATACCCATTTCTCCAAAGCTGATTACATTACAGCCTTCCTTGTGACAATCGGTAACAATATCGGCTCCGGCCTGAATAGCCTGATCCAATTCGGCTTCGGTCATTGCCGCTTCATGCAGAAAGTTGCGTGTGCCTTTTCGTACTTTACGATCAATAAGTTCGGGGATAGACGGGAAATCAAAATCCACGCCCCCGTCTACGATCCGGAGTTCGAAACCATGCTGGCGTGCCAGAAAACAGATGCCGGCACCACCATTCAGGAAATTATAAATAACCTGGCGTGTTACCTCTTTGGGCGATTTGCTTACGCCTTCGTCGGCAATGCCGTGATCGGAGGCATAAATCACATTCACCGGATGCTTTAATTCGGGTGAGCAGGTTTGCTGGATCAGACCGATCTGGAAAGCCAGCTTCTCTAACGTACCCAGTGATCCTTTGGGTTTGCTGAGGTTATCAATTTTATCTTGTAATGTGGCAGCCAGTTGTGTATCCGGCTTTTCGATTGTAAAGTTTATCATTGTATTATTTCTTTAATCCTTATAATCAGTTTCTGCTATTGTTTAATTATCAGCGGCAATCCGCTTACCATCAAAACTACTTCGTCGGCTTTTGATGCAATATACTGATTCAGCCAACCCTGCAGATCGGTGAATTTACGCTGGATCTCGTCGGGCGAAACGCCTCCGAGTCCGATTTCATTGGTTACAAAAATGAAACAGGCATCCTGAAGAATCAGTTTGTCGAACTCGGCTTTCAGCTGGTCGAGAGCCTGAGCCACATGACTGTCGCAATCGAAAAAGAAATTGGTGGCCCATAAGGTAACACAGTCTATTACCACCACGCGGTTTGTCAGATCGCGGCCGCTCAGCCATTTTTCCTCTTCCATATTGGTCCATTCCGGCCCGCGCTCCGCCTGATGTCGTTTTACACGTTGTCTGAATTCGTCATCCCAAATACGCGAAGTAGCCAGATACACCGGATTGGGCGAAAGCGATAAAGCCCGTTCCTGGGCAAACCGGCTTTTGCCCGATCGCTGTCCGCCGGTTACCAGCACAATTCGTTTATCAATCTTCATTTCTGAACCGGTTACGCTTGGCTTTGTTGATCGGATTGTTTTTGCTGGTTTTGCGCAAACTTGCCGATTTGGAAGCCGAAGCCAGACGTTGGGCCACCGCCGAACGACCGAGCGATTTACCGAATTTCGGGCGTAAAGCCTCTTTTATGGCATCATCTTCGAAAGGCATGTCTTTAAAGCGATCCTGCGACTTGCCCTCTTCCTTTTTGCGTGAAGCATGGCGTGCGGCAGCATACTTATTATATTTTACATATTTGCCCGGACGCAGCTCTTTCGATCCGCCTCCCTGACCTTTCGGTGCACTCTTTTTAGCCCCTTCGGCTGCCGGAGCTGTTTTTTTAGGTTCGGCTGCCGGCTGTGTTTTGGCTTTGCTTTTTGCCGGTGCCTCCGTATAATCATGAACCTGTTTGCGGAAATGAGTCTGTCCGCCGCCGCTTCCCGCATGTTTATTCATTTTTATCTGCATATCATCCAGAATGACGATGTCGTGTTCGTTCACCTTTTGCCCCGGTGCCGGCAATTCGCCATTCACCGAAACGCGTCCCTCTTCAATGAATTTGTCGGCCTCGCGGCGTGAGCAAAATCCAGAGTCGCTGATCATTTTATTTAGTCTGACTTCCATATTGATAAATGTTTAATAAAAGAGATATGTTATGATACAAACCAGCAATCCCATTGCCAATTCTGCATGATTATTAATTTTTACGGCCAACAGCATATCTTCGGTGTTTACCATTCTGTCGGTTGTGCCGATATAGGGTTTCTCCACCGGCGTGCCGAAATAATCGTGTGTGCCGCCAAACCGGCAATTCAGTATTGCCGCCAGAGCTGCTTCCGGATAACCGGAGTTCGGACTTATATGAGCCTTCCCGAATTGTTTAACAAAATTCAGATTATGAAGGTTGCCGGAAACAAGTAACATTAACCAGGCAGTGAGACGTGCCGGTATGAAATTGGCCAAATCGTCGATTCGCGCCGCAGTCTGACCAAATTCCAGATAGCGGCTGTTTTTATAGCCGATCATCGAGTCGAGTGTATTGATCATCTTATAGGTCAGCATTCCAGGCAATCCCAGCAGCATAAACCAGAACATCGGTGCAATTACGCCGTCGCTCAGATTTTCGGCCAGCGTTTCGAGTGCGGCCAGCCGGATTTCCTGTGGCGACAGATTCGATGTGTCGCGCCCTACGATGCGAGCTACCTGTTTTCTGCCCGCTTCCACACTTTGATCGACAGCCCGGAAAACCTCTTTTACCTCTTTGATCAGGGTTTTTCCGGCCAGACAAAAAAAGACGCCTGCAGCGATCAGGATATTTGTTAACAGCGGATGAATCTGTTCAGTTAAAGTTAACAGAAAATAACAACACAGATAGGTGCCAAAAATCAGTACCAACGCCATCAAAGTACCTTTAGCTGCTTTGTTCTCTCCCTGATTCAGGGCTTTTTCGCCCGATCCGATCAGTTTTCCGAAACCGATTACGGGATGCGGCCATCCTTCCGGATCACCTAAAATCCGGTCGGCCAGCCAGCCGCCGAGAAAAGGCAGCGTGCGACTTCCAAAGATAAAATGTTGAAACCATTGCATAATACGGCAAAGGTAAACAATATATTTATTTCGATGGTTATTCATTTAATAAACCTGTAACCGGGAAACATTTATTCTATAAAATAACTTAAAATCTTAAGTCTAAGAATGATAAATTATCCCGATTTTTAGTTTGCAATTTCTCGAAAACCGTTATCTTTGTTGTATGTTAAGAATTGTAACTCATATTGAACGATTATTGCTGGTTCACGATTGCATTATCATTCCGCAGTTCGGCGGATTTGTATTGCAGTATGCAGCAGCCGCGCGGGATACCGAAACAGCTTTATTTCAACCCTTTCGCAAAGTAATCAGTTTTAATGCCACGTTACAACATACCGATGGTTTGTTAAATGAGTCGTACCGCGAACTGTATGATCTGAATTATCAGCAGGCACAAACCATGCTGGAGCAGGATGTTGCCGAATTGCAGCATAAACTGATTCAGTTTAAAAAAGTATCGCTGGGCAAACTGGGTTCATTTACATTAAACGAAGAAGCGCAGCCCGTTTTCGAAAACGGTACATTCCACGAATTCTGTCTGGCGGCTTATGGTTTGCCGGCTTTTCACATGAAACCGCTGGCTGCATTAACCGACCTGAACGAACCGCTTCACAATCAGAACAGCAAACAAACGGATATTTATTATCTGCCGATTCGTCGGCGATGGCTTAAACTTTCCGGAGCCGTGGCTGCCGCTGCAGCGCTCTTTTTTCTGATTTCAACTCCGGTCAAAGAGGTGAATCATTCGGTTTATAAAGCCAGTTTTATACCTTCTTCTTCATTGTATGCAGAAACTTCTGCCGAAGCGGATCTGTATAGTGAAACGGCATCCGTTTTTGCGAACGCTCTGATTAATCCGTCTTCTCCGGAATCGGAAATGCAACCTGAAACTGTTGCAACAGCTACTGCAGCAACAGCTACCGAATCAAAAACAGAATCAGTGATCAATGCCGAAGTTGCTTCATCAGCTGTGAAAGCTCCCGATGCTGCTTCTGCAATAACAACGAAAGTTGTGGCAGCAGATACAAAAACCGAAGTTGCAGCACCTGCTATAAAACCGGCTAAAACCTATTACATTATTATAGCCAGTTTCCCGTCTGCCAAACAGGCGGCTACCTATCTGGATGCATTGAAAATGTCCGACGGACTTCGACCCCGACAAATCGAACGTGACGGAAAATTCAGAATTTCGGCCAATCAGTTTGATAATCGCCCCGATGCCGAGCATTATATGCATCAGCTGCGTGAAAATCCGGACTTTAAAGATGCCTGGCTTTTTGTGAGTCGCTGATTTCTGCATTTAATAGATCTGTTTATATGCGCTGTATACGAATGAATATTACGTAACAGCGCTTTTTTATTCTTTCCTCTTTTATTCAGTCAATCCCGTTCTTCAGTAAAAAAGTTTTTTAACATTGTGATTTTATTTTGTTTTGCTATGTTAATAAAATGGCGTAAAGTATAATTTTATATTATTTGATATATGTGAAAAGTGTAAATAATCTACTTTTAAAACCGGATAACCTACAAAAATGACACATTAATCTATACAAAAGTTATAGATTGTTTTTAAATACATGCAAAATGTTATCATATTATTTGTTTTTGCCAAAATATATAGTTAGATTTGCGGCATATATTTAATAAATATTATAAAAATAGAGGAGTTGTAGTGTTGAGATTAATAATTCAACTATTGATCTCATTTTAAGTAAGGATTAGATATTTAACCAAAATGCTTGATAGATTAATTTACACCGATAATAAAAACATCTTTTGACACACACACACTAAAATCGGTGATGGAGACGACACGGGTGTGATACTAGAGTCGTCTCCCTTTTTTATACCAGCCGCAAAAGATTATGAACTATCTTTTCTGCAAATTCTGAAATAATAAATAGCTTTGTCTTTTTAAATACACAATCGCTTGGAATTTACACCGGATACAAATAATAAAGAATTTCAGGATGCGCTGCAATTGATAAAGCATACGCGGCAATCTGTGTTTCTGACCGGAAAGGCCGGAACCGGCAAATCCACATTCCTGAAATACATCTGCGAGCACACCAAAAAGAAACATGTGGTGCTTGCACCTACCGGCATTGCCGCGATCAATGCCAAAGGCGTTACGCTGCATTCCTTTTTCAAACTGCCTTTCCGGCCGATGCTGCCCGATGATCCCGATCTGAGTCTGAAGAACGGGCGTATCTTCGAATGCTTCAAATACAAACGCGAGCAACGCAAACTGCTGCAGGAGCTCGAACTGATTATTATCGATGAAATTTCGATGGTGCGTGCCGATATCATTGATACGGTCGATCGGATTCTGCGTGTCTTTTCCGGCAACAGCCGCCTTCCGTTTGGCGGTAAACAGCTGCTTTTTGTAGGTGATCTGTTTCAGCTGGAACCGGTTGTGCCTTCCGATCAGAAAGAGATTCTGAGTCGTTTTTATGCCTCGCCGTTTTTCTTCTCTGCCCGCGTGTTTCAGGATATCCATCTGGTTCCCATCGAACTGCAAAAGGTTTACCGCCAGAAAGATCCTGTATTTATCGGTGTACTTGATCATATCCGCAGCAGCCGCGTTACGGCGCAGGACCTGCAGGTGCTGAATGCCCGTTATTATCCTGATTTTTCGCCCGATACCGACGATATGTACATCACGCTGGCCACGCGGCGCGATCAGGTGGATTACATCAATGAGCGTAAACTGGCCGAGCTGCCCGGCGATGAATATGTGGCCGAAGGTCGCATAGAAGGCGAATTTCCCGAATCAGCATTGCCCACTCAGATCAAGCTGGCCATCAAAGAGCAGGCGCAGGTTATTTTCATCGACAATGATCATGATCGGCGCTGGGTAAACGGCACAATCGGCATCATTTCGGGAATCGATCCGAACGGCAATGTATATGTAATGCTCGAAGACGGGCGCGAATTTTTGGTAGAACCCACATCCTGGCGCAACTATCGCTATAAATACAACGAAAAGGAACGTAAAGTGGAGGAGGAGATTATCGGCACCTTTTTTCAACTGCCAATCCGGCTGGCCTGGGCCATTACGGTGCATAAGAGTCAGGGACTCACTTTTTCGCGCGTAGTGGTGGATCTGACCGGCGGTGTTTTTGCCGGCGGACAAACCTATGTGGCACTCAGTCGCTGTACTTCGCTCGAAGGTCTGGTGTTGCGGCAACGGGTAAATCCGGCCGATGTGTTTGTGCGCAAAGAGATTCTGCAGTTCAGCGAACAATTTAATAATCCCGACCTGATCGAAGCCAGTTTGCAGGAAAGCGAGGCCGAGCTGCTGTATGTGCGGGCGCTTTATGCTTTTAAACAGGGAAAAACAAAAGAGACAGTCGAAGCTTTTGTGGCCGGAATCCGCGCCCGCAATGAACTGGATCGCCCCGAAGTGCAGCGATTGCTTCGGATGAAGTTGCAAACACTGAACCGGCAGCGCGAACAGATCAAAAAACTGCAGGGAGAACTGCATGCCCAACGCGAAGTGATGAAACAATATGCCGAAGAGTATTATCTGATGGGCAACGAATGCATCACCAAAGCACACGATCCGCGAGCTGCGATCCGATCGTTTGATAAAGCGCTCAAACTCAGTCCTGAATATGTGGATGTATGGGTGCGTAAAGGCGTAACCCTGCTGGATATCGGCGAAACCTACGATGCACTGAGTTGCCTGAATGAAGCCGTTAAAATACAACCGCGCTCCTTTAAGGCGCGTTACAACCGCGGGAAGGTTTATCTGCAGCTGCATTATTACGAAGAGGCAATCGGCGAATTTTCGAAAGCGGTGGATATTAAACCCAAACATATTGCCGCCCACGAATATCTGGCCGAAGCTTATATGCATGCCGGCAACGAAGAGATGGCCCTGCGTTATCAGGCGATGGCCGAACACCTGCGGCGAAAAAAATAGTTACATATAATAATGTATAACTAAATGATAAAACGAACCTTGATCCTGTTACTATTCTGCTGTTGGCACCTGTTGATTTTGGCCGGTTGCCGGGTTGTGCATCCTGCTGAACCTGTTGTTCTGCGCACCGTCGTGGTTCTTTCGCTCGACGGATTTCGTTCTGATTATGCCGCACGGGCTTTTACTCCCACGCTCGACTCGATCGCAGCTGCGGGCGTTACGGCCGGTTTTCGTCCGGCTTTTCCGAGTCAGACCTTTGCCAATCATTACAGTATGGCCACCGGATTGTATCCCGATCATCACGGACTGGTAAATAATGCTTTTTATGATGCCGATCTTGACCGGGTTTATCGCAAAGGCGATCCGCAGCCGGCTCTTTTCGGTGGCGAACCGATCTGGAACACGGCCAAAAAACAGGGTTTGCGTTCGGCTGTTTTTCACTGGATAGGTAGTGAATATCCTGTTCAGGGTCTGCAACCGGATATCTGGAAACCCTACGATAAATCTGTTTCATTTGCTGCCCGCGCCGATACGATAATCAGCTGGCTGCAACAGCCCGATTCGATAAAGCCGCAACTGATTATGTGGTATTTTGAAGAACCGGATTTTGCCGGCCACCGCTTTTCGCCCGATTCGGAAGCGGTAATAGCCGAAGTGGAACAACTCGATCGCGAGCTGGGACGCTTTTTTGAGCAAGTTCGTCAGCTACCCGATTCTGAAGCAATCGATTTTGTGATTGTATCCGATCACGGCATGGCAACCGTAGAAGCTGCCGATTGTATACAGCTGGAAGATTACATTCCGGCGGATAGTTTTAGCTATATTTTCGACGGTGTACCAACGCTCCTGTATCCGTTGCCCTCGTTTGCCGATTCGGCTTACCGCCTGTTACAACAAATTCCGCGTACGCAGGTTTTTCGGAAAGAAGAAATGCCGGACCGTTTCCGATATGGCACAAATCCGCGCATCGGCGATCTGATTCTTTTACCCGAAACAGGCACCAATATCTATTATCAGTCTGCTCCGAAAAGCGAACGCGGCGGTATGCACGGATATGATAATTTTGCGCCCGAAATGGAAGGCATTTTTTATGCTGCCGGCCCTTCGTTTGCATCCGGAAAAACACAGCCTGTTCTGGATAATGTAAATCTGTATCTGATTTTATCGCGATTACTCGGACTTACTCCCGCTCCGAACGACGGCGATGAGACGGCCATTTCCGGATTATTTAAAAAATAAACTGATTTTGCGGTTCGGATTGAGATCGGAGCGCGGGTTGTAATTTGCCCCTTTATAAACGAGTTGCCTTTTGATAATTATCAAAAGGTCTTACGACAATTGTCAAAAGGTCTTCCGATAATTATCAAAAGGCCTTACGACAATTATCAAAAGGTCTTCGGACAATTATCAAAAGGCCTTTCGACAATTATCAAAAGGCAAACGGACTGAAAAGGGTCCGAAAATGGCTGCTGCCTGTTTTTAATTTGCCTGTTGGGAATAAACAATTATTTTCTGTGCCTGCACCTAATTACCCGGATTTCCCGTAACCAGTTTTTCAAGGAACTGTGTATACTGATCGGGTGTAAGAATCTGTTTGATCTGATTCAGATCATCCTGTACCAACGGTGATTTTGCCCGTTCGAGGCGTTTAATCTGAGCTACATAATAATTAATGGAATCATTGATGGCCTGCTGACTGGCTTTTCCCTGTGTATAGGTATTGTTCCACTGGCTTTGTTGATCCTGTGTCAGATTCAGATTTTGATTTCCATATCGGTGCCAGCCGTTATCCATCCAGTAACCACCCATCATACCCGGGCCATAACAATAATCGCCGCCGTCATACATCATACCCGGTCCCATGTAATAACCGTTATAATCCTGTGCATTCACTGCAGTAAGTGTTGCAAATACGGCAAACAGGCAAAATAAAATTTTCTTCATACTCAATCTGTGTTTTTGTGAATACTGAAATATTTTACTTAACCATCAAAAAGAATGATTTGTTCGATCTGTTTATTTCTTTATTTTCATAGCTTTGCGTGAGCTAATGAATAAATACACTGTTATGAATCACAAAATGAAGAACCTTTTCGGGATTTTACTGATCCTGTTTTTCTCTGTCCCCGCGCTGATGGCGCAAAAACTTGATTATACAGTTAGTTTCGATGCCGATAACCGGTATGTACTGATACAATTGAAGGCTTCCGGACTGACCGGCGACAGTACACTGTTTAGAATGCCGGTCTGGGCGCCCGGTTATTATCTGATTCTGGATTATCCCAAACACCTCACCGGTTTTCGGGCCAACGGAGCCGACGGCCTTCCGCTCGACTGGCAGAAGAGAGGTAAAGACGGTTGGCTGATCCAACATCCCGGCACTTCGGATGTGGAACTGTCGTATCGTATTTTTGCCAATAACCAGAGTGTGGCCGAATCCAAAATAAACAGTGAACGGGCTTTTCTGGCACCTAACGGGTTGTTTCTGTATGTGGATGAGGCAAAAGAGCTGCCCGTTACGCTGACTATCCGGCCTGATGAGCGCTGGAGCGAAATTACCACCGGACTGGCACCGGTGCCCGATGCCGAAAACTGCTGGTTTGCTCCCGATGCCGACCGGTTGTACGATTCGCCGCTGCTGCTGGGTAATCAGCAGGTGATACGTTTTGAGCTGGATAACCGGCAGTATGAGCTGGCGCTGGAAACGCCCGACGGCATAGAAGAGACTACTTTTGTAGCCGATCTGCAGAAAATGATTACGCAGGCCATCGCTCTTTTCGGCGAAGCTCCGTTTCAGCACTATGCCTTTTTGCTGATGGGCAAGGGCGGCGGCGGACTTGAACATCTCAATTCGCAGGCCTGTTTTACTTCCGGTTCATTCCGTTTTGCCAATGAAGCCGATTATCGCCGTTTTCTCTCTTTTATCACCCACGAATTTTACCATTTATATAATGTAAAGGCAATTCGTCCGGTTGAGTTCGAGCCTTTCGATTATGGGCAGGAAGTTTTTACACCGATGCTCTGGGTTTCGGAAGGTCTGACGGTTTATTATGAGTCGGTCATTTTGCGTCGGGCCGGACTGATCACGCCGCAGCAGGCTTGCGAAACGCTCGGCCGGTTTATCCGCACGGTAGAAAGTCGCGAAGGAAACAAGGCCATGAGTTTGCGCGAAAGCAGTTACGACATCTGGCTGCACTTCTTCAACCGCAATGCCAACCGCGATGATGTAATCATCTCTTATTATGATAAAGGTCCGATTTTAGGACTGTTGCTCGATATCGCCATCCGCCAGGCCAGTGCAAATCGTAAAAGTCTTGACGATGTGATGCGCACACTCTACCAGGATTGGTATAAAACGGCCGGCCGCGGTTTTACCGAAGAAGAATTCTGGGCTGTCTGTGCCGAGACGGCCGGTGATCCGCTCACCGAAATCAGAAGTTATGTTGACACCACAACGCCCATCGATTATGATCGCTATCTGGGTTATGCCGGCCTGCAACTCGATGCGGATTATACACTTCGGCTCACCAAATGTGAAGGTTTAGCCAAAGCGATTCAACAAAGTATCTTCTAAATCGGTTATATAGTTATATTTGTCTTTTAGAGAGACATAAACTAATCAGAGATCGTCCGGTTAAATCCGGCAATCTGTTTAATGCGGAGATGCGATGAAACATCTGGTATCGGTTGTCTGTTTCGGAGCTGTTTTGCTGCTCACTTTTTTTTGTGGTTGTTCCACCTATTATTATTCGACCATTCATTCGAATGATACGGAGGGAATACAAACCGCAACACATCATTTTGTGCAGGAAAATGAAGATCTCTGCATTCTCTATAATTTTTCGGGCGAAAATATTCCGCTGCAAATCTCCATCCGCAATAAAACCGACGAGCCGGTTTATGTAGACTGGCAGCGGTCGCAATTGCTTATCGACGGTAAATCCATTCCTTTTTATCAGGACCGGATGTCGGCGAAAGGCCGCATAAATCCGGATTTTTCGGGCGATAATTATGATATTCGCCATTACTACAGGGTCAGTTTCGATGAATCGCCCGAATCGCTTTCCGGTGCTATCCGTGTGCCGCGTACAGGTGAAGTAATTCCGGCGCAGGGCATTCTGCATGCCGCATTGGTGGAAATTGATAATTTTCAGTTAAAAAACAGATCAGCTGCTAAATATCATGTTCATCCGTTTGCCAAAAATGATGCAAGTATAGTATTTTTGCCGGTGTGTAGTTTTGAAGAGTCGGATTCGCCCTTGCAGTTTACTACCGTGCTGGCAGTTTATCCGGTAGAAAATCAATCAGATCCGGAGAATTGCCCGGTTTACGAGCGCTCATTTTTTGTGCAGCATATCGTAGAGGGAGGTAATCTGAAGCCGGCTGATTTTCCCGCCGTCAGACGCCATGACGGGCATGTATTTTATCAATGCAATCATAAGGTACCTGCACGTTACGGAGTATTCCGGGTTATTACCTCTGATCTTTCAACAGCTTCACTCAATAATACGTTAACTCCCGACGAAGAGGATTGAATCTTCGTTTATCAGATGAAAATATGAAAGAATTAACTTCAATAAAGACAGTTCGTCTCAACACTGAGAAAGATGCCCTGATTATTTTAGATCAAACCCGGTTACCCGGAAACGAAGTTTATCTTACCCTGCATACCAAAGAGGAGATCGGCGAAGCGATTATCCATTTGAAAGTACGCGGTGCCCCGGCCATCGGTATCACCGGTGCTTATGGTCTTTATATTTGTGCCCGACGCATTCAGGCAACCGGTTTTGATGCTTTCTATGAGGAATTTACCGAAATAAAGAATTACCTGCTGCATACACGCCCCACTGCCGTGAATCTGGGCAGTGCGCTCCGCAAAATGGATCATGTGGTTCTGTCAAACCGGGAAGAACCCGTAGAGGAGATCAAAGGATTATTATACGAAGAGGCCGAAGCTATTCATGCCGAAGATGTGCTGGCCTGTCATAAAATAGGAGAGTACGGACTGACACTGCTTACTCCCGGTATGGGCATTTTAACCCATTGCAATGCCGGACATCTGGCAGTTTCCGAATATGGTACAGCGCTGGCGCCGGTTTATCTGGGTACCGAAAAAGGGTATAACTTTCATGTTTTTGCCGACGAAACCCGACCGTTACTTCAAGGTGCACGCCTCACGGCTTATGAGCTGCAGCGTGCCGGTGTGGATGTAACGCTGATTTGCGACAGTGTGGCAGCTACCGTGATGCAGAAGGGGCTGGTACAGGCTGTGCTGGTGGGTTGCGACCGTGTGGCATCGAATGGCGATGTGGCTAATAAAGTAGGAACCAGTGCACTGGCCGTGCTGGCTAATTATTATAATATACCCTTTTATGTGCTGGGTCCGTCGTCAACAATGGACCGTCAGTGTCCCGACGGAAGCGCCATTATTATCGAAGAGCGAAAACCCGAAGAGGTGACCGAATTGTGGTACAAAGAGCGTATGGCGCCTAAAGAAGTGAAGGTTTTTAATCCGGCCTTCGATATCACGCCACATAGTCTGATTACGGCCATTATAACCAATCAGGGTATTCATTATCCACCCTATCAGTTCGTTGCCGATTGAAAGCTTCTGATACAAAAGCACATCAAGATGTAAAAATATTTGCCGAAAGTTTTGCTAATCCCGAAACTATCAGTAATTTTGCAGCCTAATTTGTGAATAGAGTAATTAAACAATATAATAAATTAAATTATGATCGTAGTTCCATTAAAAGAAGGCGAAAACATTGAGAAAGCATTGAAGAAATTCAAAAGAAAGTTCGAAAAAACAGGTGTTGTTAAAGAACTGAGAGGTCGTCAGGCATTTCAAAAACCGTCTGTAACCAAAAGAAAACAAACAATGCGTGCCGTATACGTACAGCAGTTGCAGCAGGTAGAAGATTAAGTTTAAAAACACACTGCCAAGTTTGTTTTATTAAATTCTTATTTCTATATTCGTTGCATTAATTAATGATGCAACCGAACATGCCGATCAATTCATTTTTGGATTATCTCACTTACGAAAAAAACTATTCCGGATACACAATCCGGAGTTATACGAAGGATTTGAATCAGTTCAAAGCTTTTGTGGAAGAGCGTAAGGAGGGTATGTTTGTTCCGGTCGAAATTGATTCGGATATAGTGCGAAACTGGGTCGTTTATCTTTTGGATAATCGACTTTCGCCTGTTTCGGTCAACCGGAAATTAAGTTCTTTGAAATCTTTTTTTAAGTTCCTTATGAAGCAGGGAGAAGTAACAACCAATCCGCTTCGTTTTGTGACCGGTCCGAAAACCCGCAAGAGTTTACCCTTTTTTGTAAAAGAAAAGGAGATGGATCTGCTGCTCGACGGAGATAGTTTTGGAGATGACTTTGAAGGTGTCAGGGATCGGTTGATTCTGGAGCTGTTTTACGAAACCGGAATCCGGCGTTCCGAGCTGATCGGTTTACGTGATCGGGATATTGATTTCAGCGGAATGCTGATTAAAGTAACCGGGAAACGGAATAAGCAGCGACTGGTGCCTTTTGCGGAAAGATTAAAAAGTCTGATGCTTGCATATATTAAGGTGCGTAAACGGGATGTGCCTGTTGCGGATGAATGGTTTTTTGTTCGCAAAAACGGCATGCAGTTATCCGTCGGGATTCTTTATCTTATCGTTAGGCGTAAGTTATCGGAGATCCCCATGCTGGGTAAATGCAGTCCTCACGTTTTACGTCATTCGTTTGCAACAAGTATGCTGAATAATGGTGCGGAGCTGAATGCGGTGAAAGAGTTACTCGGACACAGCAGTCTGTCATCCACCAGTATTTACACACATACAACCTTTGAGGAATTAAAAAAAGTGTATCATGCCCATCCACGGGTAAAAAAAGAAGGAGGTTAATTATGGAAATTAGAATTCAAGCAATCCATTTTGACGCTACATCTCAATTAGAAGCGTTTATTCAGAAGAAAGTTCGTAAGTTGGAGCAATACTTCGACGGCATAATATCAGCAGAGGTGACGCTGAAGGTTGTAAAACCTGAAACAGCCAATAATAAAGAGGCATCCATCATGTTAAATATTAAGAATGGTGAATGTTATGCTGAGAAAATCAGCGACACTTTCGAGGGCGCAATTGATGAATGCGGAGTGGCTTTGGAAAAACAATTGATGAAATTCAAAGAAAAAATCAGAGTCAAATAAAAAAAACGGTAGATAAATTTGGTATCTAAGAAATAATGCCTAAATTTGCAGCCGTTTCGCCATTGTGACGAAACGGCTGTTTTATAAAACGATATGCCTCTTTAGCTCAGTTGGCCAGAGCACGTGATTTGTAATCTCGGGGTCGT
>CAMTPG010000022.1 GCA_947074335.1 uncultured Parabacteroides sp. | reverse complement strand
ATCAGACAGCTTTTTGATTCATTATCATGTATTCGGAATTATTTCAATTCTTTTACTTTGATGTTACGATACCATACATTGTCACCATGATCCTGCAAACCAATGAAACCTTCTTTGTTTTCGCCACCGC
This sequence comes from uncultured Parabacteroides sp., assembly GCA_947074335.1. Lineage (GTDB taxonomy): Bacteria > Bacteroidota > Bacteroidia > Bacteroidales > Tannerellaceae > Parabacteroides. The sequence continues at coordinate 15,185 of CAMTPG010000022.1, read as the reverse complement.
AGTTCAGCAACAATTCGTAAGCCAACGGCCATTTTTCTTTGCTGAATTTGCTGTTATCCAGCATTTCCTGCCATTGCGGAGTCCACAAGTGATATTCAACAACCGGTTCGCCGTTCTGATAATGAACAACTGTACCTTTGTAAACCAAAATTTTAGATGAGTTCCATTCGCCCTGCGGTTTTGCATTTTGCGGTTTCGCGGGGATCATGTCGTACAATGAGGCCGACTGGCGGTTGCCGTCTTTTCCCAGTTTTGCATCCGGATGATTCACATTGTCCAGGATCTGATATTCGGGAGCCGAGATATAAGCCGGCTGTCCGTCAACTTCCTGAATCATATAGAAAACACCCGAGTTAGCAGCTGTATCCACTTTCCATTCCCACTCCAACTCGAAGTTCTTGAGTTTCTTGGCAAAAATGATATCACCGCCATCCTGAGCGCCGGCTTCGCCTGCACCCGAGCCTTTGATGTGAATGGTTCCGTCTACCACTTCCCATGCATTAGGCATATCTTCGCGGTTATAACCTCTCCAGCCGTTGAATGTTTTGCCGTCGAAGATGATGTATCTACCCTCTTCATCCTGCGGGAAATTAGAAAGATCAACAGTAGAAAGCTCATTTAATGTATATTCGGGAACGATCATACCTCCAACTTCTTCTTGTTCAACATTCTGAGTTTCATTTGATTTTCCGCCATTACAAGATGCCATGCTGAACATCATAGCGGCTGCACTTACTAATAATACAGATTTTTTCATTTTATCAATTATAAAGTTTAATACTTATGATTTCGGCATGTCGGGCAATTTCCAGCCATCACGATAAGTGTGGTTGATCAATTCGGCAGCGAATTCATTTGCATTATACGGATTACTCCAGATTTTATCGAATTTCGGATCACCATCCACGATCTTGAAGTCGTCTTTCTGTAAGATACGCAATGTTTCATCCGGACCGATGTTGGTGAATGTCATATTTGGACCATCCCACAACAATTCCTTGTTCAGGTTCTGTAAACGAACAGCCAATACACCCATTACAACCATTTCGTTGAACGGACCGGCCTGTGCGAAGTCGGATTTAGCTGCAACGCGGTTAGCAGGACTTTCTTTACAAGCACGGATCCAGTCTTGTTCGTGGCTTGTTTCAACACGACGTTCTGTTTTAGCTACATTAGGCACACGACCCGAAAGTAACCAGGGCTCTCTTCCGTAGCAGGCACAGATTAATGTATCTTTTGTTCCGTGGAAAATAACCAGACCACCATCCATCGGCATTAACGGTTTTCCTTCCGGGAATCCTGCCGGACGATCAGGCAGTAAACCGCCATCATACCAATGAACTTCTACTTCCGGCATAGCCACTTTCGGCATATTATCGCGAGCCGGGAAAGTCAGTTTCACATGCTGTGCCTGTGGTGCACAAGCTTCCAATAATAAAGTAGAAGAGCCTTGTACTTTTGTAGGATAACCCAGATTAAGAGAAACGAATACCGGATGCATGATGTGGCAGGCCATATCACCTAAAGCACCTGTTCCGTATTCCCACCATCCGCGCCAGTTCCATGGATGATAAATTTTATTGTAAGGAAGCATTTTTCCGGGTCCTGTAAACAGATCCCAGTTCAAAGTAGAAGGAATTTTATCTGCTTTTTCAGGTGCATTCAAGCCCTGCGGCCAGATCGGACGGTTTGTGGCACATTCCACTTTTGTAATTTCACCGATTTCACCATTCTGGATCCATTCGGTTACCAGATTAACACCTTCGCCCGATGCACCCTGATTACCCATCTGGGTAGCCACATTGTATTTATCGGCCAGGTTTGTTAACAAACGAGATTCGTAAACCGAGTGAGTAAGCGGTTTTTGGCAATAAACGCCTTTACCCATGGTTAATGCATCGGCAGAAATAATGGCGTGTGTATGGTCGGCAGTAGCTACCAGTACAGCGTCGATTGAATCGCCCATTTCATCATACATCTTACGATAATCCCAGTATTTTTTAGCTTGTGCATGACGATCGAACACGGGTTTTGCATATCTCCAGTCTACATCGCAAAGAGCTACGATATTGTCTGTAGTTTCCATGTTCTTCAGGTTGGCGTTACCCATACCACCGATACCAACGGCGGCAATGTTCAGTTTATCAGACGGGGCAGTATATCCGTGAGTTTTTCCAAGAATAGAGCCCGGTACTATTGAGAATGCTGCAGCTGCGGCAGCTCCTCTACGAAGAAAAGATCTTCTAGAAATGTTTGACATAGTAATAATATTTATAGATTAGCATTAAATTTATTTGTCTGTGTTGCGCGATTTTTTACATTGATATAAAACACTTACGTTTGCAAATATAACAAAATTGTGAAGTGATTATTATTTTAAAACAATATTTCTTATTTGTATAGTTTTTTTTAACACTGTTATGCTTTATTGTCTGAAAAATTAAGTATTTCACTTTTCTATTACCTTAATTTATTTAATAAGAGTTTGTATTTTTCTAAAAAAAAGTAAACATTCTGTTGCTGATTTTGTTGTTAAATAGAGAAGTGCTATATGAAAAACGTGCCGTTACATATCAGAATTTTCCGTTTTTATCTGGATGGATTTCGCTCCATGACTTTAGGTAAAACCCTATGGCTTATCATTTTGATTAAGCTTTTTATTATGTTTTTTGTGTTGCGTCTCTTTTTTTTTCCGAATTATCTGAATCAGTTTGGCGATAAGAATAGCAAGGTGGATCATGTTTCGAATGAATTGATTCAGCGGGCAGATATTCCTTAAATTAAATATTAATAACTATGCTTGATGGTATAAATGAATCTTTAGTAGACTGGTCGAGAGGACAATTTGCCCTGACAGCCCTGTATCACTGGATTTTTGTTCCGCTTACACTCGGACTCGGTGTTATTCAGGCAATCATGGAGACCATTTACTACAAAACAGGTAATGAATTCTGGAAAAAAACCGCAAAATTCTGGATGAAGCTTTTCGGTATTAATTTTGCGATCGGAGTGGCAACAGGAATCATTCTGGAGTTTGAATTTGGTACAAACTGGTCTAACTACAGCTGGTTTGTAGGTGATATATTCGGTGCGCCGCTGGCCATCGAAGCTATCCTCGCCTTTTTTATGGAGTCAACTTTCATTGCCATTATGTTTTTCGGCTGGGAAAAGGTGAGTAAACGCTTTCACCTGGCAGCTACCTGGTTAACAATTGTGGGCGCTACCCTTTCTGCATACTGGATTCTGGTGGCCAATGCCTGGATGCAATATCCTGTAGGCATGGAGTTTAATCCGGATACGGTGCGTAATGAAATGAGCGATTTCTTTGCCCTGATCTCTTCGCCGGTTGTGATTTATAAATTTATTCATACGGTTTTATCCGGCTGGGTTACAGGCGCAATGTTTGTAATCGGTATCAGCAGCTGGTATCTGTTGAAGCACCGGGCTTCCGAATTTTCGCTGAAAAGTATCAAGGTAGCCTCCATTTTCGGATTAATAGCTACTGTGCTTAGTTTGTGGTCGGGCGACGGATCGGCTTACGAAGTGGCTCAAAAACAACCCATGAAACTGGCGGCCATGGAGGCTTTATATGAAGGCGGCGAAGGTGTGGGCCTGGTGGGTTTCGGTATTTTGAAACCCGATGAGGTTAAAGATATGACAGCCAAAAATCCTTTTTATTATAAGTTCGAGATTCCGCAACTGCTCTCGCTGCTGGCAAATCGCCAAATGGATACTTATGTGCCCGGTGTGCGCAATCTGCTGGATGGCGGCTACCTGCAACGCGACGGCAATATTGCACTTTCGGCCGAAGAAAAGATAGAAAAGGGTAAAATTGCCATTCAGGCGCTGGCCGATTACCGACAGGCAAAAAAAGATAATAATCCCGAACTGGCCCAGACAGCACTTAATATCTTTACCTATAATTATCCCTATTTCGGGTATGGTTATATAAAAGATCCGGCCGAGCTGGTGCCCAATGTGCCCATGGTATTTTATTTCTTCCGCATCATGGTATATTGCGGCTGTTTCTTTCTGGCTTTCTTTGCGATTTCGGTTTTGCTCAGTTTTATCAAAAAATATGAGGCGGCACGCTGGCTGCAATGGATTGCGCTCTTATCATTTCCGCTGGCCTACATTGCCGGTCATGCCGGATGGATTGTTGCCGAAACCGGCCGCCAGCCCTGGGCCATTCAGGATATTCTGCCTGTAGGAGTTTCCGTATCCAGGCTGACAACCTCTGATGTGAAGACAACCTTCTTTATGTTCCTTATTGTATTTACCGTCTTGTTAATTGCCGAAATCGGTATTATGGTAAAAGTAATCAAGAAAGGACCGGAAACAGTAATTGATGAATCGATTTAAAACTAATTGTTATGGATACATATGCATTATTACAGCATTATTGGTGGTTCGTGGTTTCTTTACTTGCATCACTTCTGGTGTTTTTGCTGTTTGTGCAAGGCGGACAAACCCTGTTATTTACCATAGGCAAGGATAAAATACAGCAAAAAATGCTGATGAATTCAACCGGGCGTAAATGGGAATTTACCTTTACCACACTGGTTACTTTCGGGGGTGCTTTTTTTGCTTCATTTCCGCTTTTTTACTCCACCAGTTTCGGAGGTGCTTACTGGCTGTGGATGTTGATTTTGGTTTGTTTTATAATTCAGGCTGTTTCGTATGAATATCAATCGAAAAAAGGAAATTTTATCGGTAAACGTGCTTATCAGGTATTTCTGATTATCAACGGTGTGATGGCGCCCATTCTGCTCGGCTCGGCCGTAGGCATGTTTTTTACGGGAGCCGATTTTATTGTCAATAAAGATCATTTCATGGATCTGTCGATGCCGATTATTTCTACGTGGACTAATCCGTGGCACGGTTTGGAATGTGTTTTTCATTTCTGGAATATTTGTCTGGGTATTGCTATCTTTTTTCTGGCCCGCGTACAGGCATTGCTCTATTTTATTAATAATATTAATGATACAGAGATGACAATCCGGTGTCGTAAACAGCTTATCATAGAGATGGTTCTGTTTCTGATATTCTTTTTGGTCTATTTGGTTCATTGGGTTTTCTCGGAAGGATTTGCCGTTAATCCGGAAACCGGTGCCGTTTATATGGAGCCTTATAAATACCTGCATAATCTGATTGATATGCCCTATTTGCTGATCATTATGGTAATCGGCATTATCGGTGTGGTTTATGCGATGTTCAGAACGATTTTCTCGAAAACCTGGCGCAAAGGGATCTGGTTTAGCGGTTTTGGCACGGTTTTCACCGTATTGCCGATTTTGTTGTGTGCAGGCTGGAATAACACGGCATTTTATCCGTCGCTGGAAAATTTACAAAGTTCATTGACCATACAAAATAGTTCATCGAGCGAATTTACGCTCAAAGTAATGGCTTATGTAACCATTCTCGTTCCGATTGTGCTGATCTATATTTTCTTTGCATGGCGTGCACTCGATCGTCATAAAATATCAGAAGAGGATGTGGAGAATGAAAATAATCAGGCCTACTGATCCGTTTCGGATTCGACATAAAAAAAGAAACGGCGAAGCTCGCGCCTGGCCGTTTCTACATTTAACCGTTTTAAACAAAAAGAAAAAGTTAGTTAAGGTTCAATTGAAAATATTTTAATAAAATCATTTTTAATCGGGTACTTTCCAAAAAGAAAGCAAACAAATATAGCGAATCTTATGCATTCGCCCCAATAGCGTTATTGTTTTTTTGCGATTTTTCACAGAATACCAACGCATTTGTGTTATCTTTGCAAAGAACAGAAGCAATGAACGTCATGGCTGATTTTACAGTAAATATATTGGGGTGCGGTTCTGCTTTGCCTACAACAAAACATCTCTCGTCTGCACAAATTGTAGATCTGCGCGATAAGTTATATATGTTGGATTGTGGCGAAGGAACCCAGGTGCAGATGAGGCGTATGCGTGTACGGTTTAACCGGCTGGCACATATCTTTATTTCGCATGTACACGGAGATCATTGTTTCGGGCTTCCCGGATTAATTTCTACCCTGAGTTTGTTGGGGCGCACCGGCGAGCTGGTAATTCACGGTCCGAAAGACATTGAATCCTTTTTAAAACCCGTTTTACATCTTTTCTGTCAGAACCTGCAGTTCGATATCCGTTTCAATGTGATCGATACAAGCAGTCATGAACTGATTATGGAAGACAGATCGGTTAAAATCTATTCCATCCCGTTGATTCACCGGGTTCCTACCTGTGGTTATCTTTTTGAAGAAAAGCAAAAAGATGCCCATATCATTCGTGAGATGATCGATTTCTATCAGGTGCCCGTGCGCTGTCTGAAAGATATAAAGCAGGGTGCTGATTTTGTTACCGGTGACGGAGAAGTAATTGCAAATCACCGACTGACACGGCCAGCCGAACCCGCACGGCGTTATGCTTATTGTACCGATACGATTTATAATCCGCGTATTGTTCCGTTTATCGAAGGCGTTGATTTATTATATCATGAAGCTACATTTGCCGAAGCTGAGCTTAAACGGGCAAAACTGACTTTTCACTCCACGGCCCGGCAAGCTGCCGAAATAGCCCGTATGGCGCAGGTAAAGCGATTAATGATTGGTCATTATTCGGCCCGGTATGATGATTTATCCGAATTGAAAAAAGAGGCTGATGCTGTTTTTCCGGATACAATTCTTGCCAACGAAGGGTTGGTTGTTCCGATTTAATATCTTTAATAATCCGACAAAAAATCAGCCGGATTATTCCGTTAAATAAAAAGCCTTTCCACAAGCGGGCAAAACCACATCGCCATGCAATTTTAATTTCATGGCGATGAAATATATTTTGTTCGCCATGAATTTTCAATTTTCAGGTTATGTACTTTTCATTCATCTTTAAAATAGTATATTTTTAATAAATTATTACTAAGATTATCCGCGCTTTTTTTCTGTGCATAAAATCCGGCAATGAATAAATCGGGGCGAACCGGTTTGTAATCCGAAATTATAGCTATATTTGTGTGAATTTAGCGATATGAAGATGAGAGCTCTGTTTATAATGGCCTGTATTTGTGTATCTGTGTTGGCCGGAACCTATCCGGTGTTGGCACAGCGTCAGGTTTCGTATGCTCTGAATTCTCCTTCATCCACGGATAAATCGGCCGATTCGATACAGATTACCGCTTATGATAATAAAATTGTAGTGCATAATGCACCGATCGGCAGCAAACTGGAAATCTACAGTGTGGTAGGCATTCGCGTAAAAGAGATTCTGCTCAAACAGGCATATGGCGAATATCCGGTAGATCTGGCTAAAGGCTATTATATTGTGCGTATCGGCGAAACGGTACGAAAAGTAGCTATCCGTTGATTTTTATCCATTACATTCTTTTCTTTCGATTCGTTATTTTTTAGTGAAAATTGGCCATAATTAGGAATTCACTCTGCATTTCTGAATTTTCTGTATATATTTGTAAGTTATCAACAGATACGATGATTTATCAACAAAACAGGCATTGTTTTCGAAGAATCGGTTTTTGTTCGGTTTTTAATGTTTAGTTTTGTTTCCGACAAATGAAACAGAATATGGGAAAGATTATCGCTTTAGCAAACCAGAAAGGTGGTGTGGGCAAAACAACAACCACAATCAACCTGGCTGCCTCGCTTGCTGCACTTGAAAAGAAAGTATTAGTTGTGGATGCTGATCCGCAGGCAAATGCCTCTTCCGGACTGGGTGTTGATATCCGGAACGTAGGTCTTTCAATTTACGAATGCCTGGTAAACGGAGACGAACCAAAAGGGGCAATCACTACTACCGAAATAGACAACCTGCATATTATGCCTTCGCATATCGATCTGGTAGGTGCCGAAATCGAAATGCTGAATATGGACGGCCGCGAACAGATCCTGAAAAAGATTTTACTTCCGCTCAAACAGGAATATGATTATATTCTGATTGATTGTTCTCCTTCGCTGGGATTAATCACCGTCAATGCATTGACTGCGGCCGATGCCGTTATTATTCCGGTGCAGTGTGAGTATTTTGCACTCGAAGGGATTAGTAAATTGCTCAATACCATTAAGATTATTAAATCGAAACTGAATCCGTCGCTCGAAATCGAGGGATTCCTGCTTACGATGTATGATTCGCGCCTCCGACTGGCCAATCAGATTTACGAAGAGGTGAAACGTCCGTTCCGCGATCTGGTATTTACTACCGTAATTCAGCGTAACGTGAAACTGAGCGAAGCCTCCAGCTACGGCAAACCGATTTTGCTGTATGATGCCGAATCTAAAGGGGCACTGAATTATATGCAGCTGGCTAAAGAGTTAATCGAAAAAAATCAATAATTAATCGCACTTTAATTGTATAAAGAAACATGGCAATCATGAAAAGATCGGCTTTAGGTCGCGGATTAGATGCACTGATTACAATGGACGAACTGAAAACAAGCGGTTCTTCTTCGATCAGCGAAATCGAACTGACTAAAATTCAGCCCAACCCCGAACAGCCGCGCTCTGTTTTTGAAGAGGAAACCCTGGAAGAGCTGGCTGCGTCGATCCGTGCACTGGGCATTATTCAGCCGATCACGTTAAAAGAGACAGCAACTGATAAATATATGATCATATCGGGCGAGCGCCGTTATCGTGCTTCGCTGCGTGCCGGACTTGAACGTATTCCGGCCTATATCCGAACTGCCGCCGATGAGCAGGTGGTAGAAATGGCACTGATCGAAAATATCCAGCGCGAAGATCTGAACTCGATCGAAATCGCTCTGGCCTATCAGAAACTGCTTGAAACACAAAGTATGACACAGGAGAAGCTGAGTGAGCGGGTAGGGAAGAAACGTACAACAATTGCTAACTATCTGCGGTTATTAAAATTACCGGCAGAGATTCAGATGGGGCTGAAAAATAAGAAAATAGACATGGGGCATGCACGTGCACTGGTTCCCGTGGAAGATCCCGAAGTTCAGCTGGCGCTTTACGAACAGATTCTGGCTGAAGGTCTTTCTGTACGCAATGTAGAGGAGATTGTACGAAACGGCATTCGTGCCATGGCTGCCGAACAATCGGCTGCTGATGGTAATCCTGCAAAAACAAAACTGCCCGAAGAGTACAATTTGCTGAAAGATCATCTGTCGCGCTTTTTCAATACAAAAGTTCAATTATCCTGTAATACAAAAGGTAAAGGTAAAATTACCATTCCCTTTGCTTCGGAAGATGAATTGGAACGATTGATAGGTTTGTTAGATAAACTGAAATGAATTATAAAATTATTCTTACTCTGTTATTATGTTTTACTGTCGGGTTTCTCGCCGAAGCTCAGACGGAGCCTGATTCCGTGACTGTAATTCGTCAGGAGGCAGAAGTGCATGCAGCTTCCGATTCGGCGGTCAGAGCGGTGCTTCAGGCTGCAGATTCCATCAAGGTGCCTGAATTAAAACATCATAAAGAGTTTAAGCCGGAACCTAATAAAGCCCTGTTGATGGCACTGGTGCCCGGACTCGGACAGATTTACAACCGCAAATACTGGAAGTTGCCGATCGTATATGGTGCTTTTATGGGATGTATTTATGCCGTAACCTGGAATAATAAAAATTATGGCGATTATAAAAATGCCTACTTCGATGTCGTGCTTGATTACAATAAAGTACGGGAAGATAGTAATTATGATGGCCCGTGGAGCGACAGCTGGACGGTCTTTGTGCCATACGGAGATGAGAAGACTTATGTGATGAATTCTCAGTTTCGTGACAATCTGAAACGACGGAAAGATTATTTTCGACGGTATCGTGATCTGAGCATTATTATTACTGCAGGAGTTTATGCTCTCAGTATTGTAGATGCATATGTGGATGCTCATCTGTTCGATTTTGATATCAGTCCGGATCTCTCTTTGCATTGGTCGCCTGAAGTTTCACCCCGAACCAGTCAGACACCGGCCTCTTACGGTTTGAATTGCAGTTTTAAATTTTAAAAACAATGAAATATCTTTATTCGCTCCTTTGTGTATTATTCTCTTTCTCTTATGTATCGGCTCAGGAAGAGCTGGCGGAAGAAATTTTCGATTCTTATGAAATTCCCGATTCTGCTGCTTTGGCCGCCTCGCCTTTACCCGAACTGGGAATCATACCCGAAAGTCTGGATGCGAATGTAGATAGTCTGCTCAATTCATGGCATGTTCAATATTTTGCCAAGCGCGATGAATATTGTCATGATGATAATCAAAATGTATTCTTCCCGGACTCGGTCTATATGGAACGACTTGAGCGATTGCCTCGCATGATTCATCTGCCTTACAATGATGTGATTCGCGATTGCATCGACCTGTATGCGGCACGTCGCCGCGGTCTGGTTCGATATATGCTGGGAATGGCCGATTATTTCTTTCCGATTATCGAACCCATTCTGGATAAAAATGATTTGCCCATCGAGCTGAAATACCTGGCGGTTGTGGAAAGTGCGCTTAATCCCGTAGCTCTTTCGCGTGTGGGTGCCTGTGGTTTGTGGCAGTTTATGCTGCCTACCGGCAAAAGCTACGGTCTGGAAATTAACAGCCTGATTGATGAGCGCCGCGATCCGGAGAAGGCTACCGAAGCAGCGTGTAAGTATTTTAAGGATATGTATGCCATTTATGGCGACTGGAATCTGGTGCTTGCTGCCTATAATTGCGGTCCGGGTAATGTGAACAAAGCCATTCGCCGATCGGGTGGTAAAACCGATTTCTGGGAAATCTTTCAGTATCTGCCTAAAGAGACACGCTCGTATGTGCCGCTTTTTGTAGCTGCCAATTACATCATGAATTATTATTGCGATCATAATATTTGTCCGCTCACTACCAATATGCCTTTAGCGAATGATACCATTATGGTGAACCGGATGCTGCATCTGGAGCAGGTATCTGAAATGCTGTCTATCGATATCGAGATGTTGCGGGCAATGAATCCACAATATAAGCGGGATATTATTCCCGGACAGACACGGCCATCGGCTTTACGATTACCGGCATTTCAGACTTATACTTTTGCCAATAAAGAGGATTCAGTCTATACATATCGCTATGAAGATTTGCTGGCCGGTTATGTGATTGATTCTGTTAATCCGGCTTCGCGTACCGAACGCATCACTCATAAAGTGGCAAACGGCGAGAATATTTTCCGTGTGGCCGATAAATTCGGAGTTACTCCGAAAGATATCCGTAAATGGAATAATATGAAATCAAACTATCTGGCAAAAGGAACCCGTTTGCGGATTTATGTAGATAATGGCGGTGTGCCGTATACCCCGATGCAAACTGCTGCAACGGTTTCTGAAGTAAAAAAAACAACAACAACTTCTGCTGCAGCTGCTCCGAAAACAGTTTCGGCCGGACAAGCAAAAGCATCAACATCTACCGTCGGCTCAACTGCGGCATCAGGCGGCAATGTGTATAAAGTACGTTCCGGCGATTCATTGTATTCGATCGCCAAAAAATATCCCGGTGTAACAGCCAAAGATTTACAAAAAGAAAACGGTCTTTCGGGTACCGCAATCCGTCCGGGACAGATTCTGAAGATACCGGTTGTGTAATTTTAAGGGGAACAAAATCTGCCAATCAATAATAATTGTTATATTTGTGATTCGCGTTGAGATATGACAATAAGGGAATTTCCTATGGATGATGCACAGAATATAACAAAAGATGAAATGATGTTGCCCCGGCCTGCGGCTGAAAAGGAACCTCTTACTCCGGATGAGCAATTGATTGATAATACATTCAAACAATTATTGGATGATTATCTGAACTCAAATCACCGGCGTAAGATTGAACGGATTACAAAAGCATTTAATTTTGCCAATCAGGCACATGCCGGTGTAAAACGTCGTTCGGGCGAACCTTATATTATGCATCCGTTAGCCGTAGCCCGGATTGTTTGTAAAGAGATGGGGCTTGGCTCTACTTCCATTTGTTCGGCTCTTTTGCATGATGTGGTGGAAGATACCGAATACACAGTCGAAGATATCCGGAATATGTTTGGCGATAAGATTGCCCAGATTGTAGACGGACTAACTAAAATATCGGGTGGTATTTTCGGAGAACGAGCATCGGCGCAGGCAGAGAACTTCCGCAAATTGCTGCTCACCATGAGCGATGATATCCGGGTAATTCTGATAAAAATTGCCGATCGGCTTCACAATATGCGAACGCTGGGCTCGATGCTTCCGGCTAAGCAGTTTAAAATTGCCGGCGAAACGCTCTATCTGTATGCTCCGCTGGCCCATCGTCTGGGTCTCTTTTCTATGAAAACAGAACTTGAAGATTTAAGCTTCAAATATGAACATCCCCAGGAATATGCTTTAATTAATCTCAAACTTGAAGCTTCCGAAGGTGATCGCAAAACACTCTTTGATCATTTTGCCGTTCCCGTAAATGAGAAACTCAAGGCATTGGGCATGCAGTATGAAATGCGCGAACGGGTAAAATCTGCCTATTCCATATGGAATAAAATGCAGGCGAAGAATGTAACATTCGAAGATATATACGACATTTTTGCCGTACGCATTATATTCGATCCGCTTCCCGGCGTAGACGAGAAAAATCAATGTTGGGATATCTATTCGGCCATTACCGATATTTACCGGATACGACCGGATCGTATACGCGACTGGGTAAGTCGTCCGAAAGCCAACGGTTATCAGGCATTGCATCTTACTGTTATGGGTCCTGACGGACAATGGATAGAAATCCAGATCCGAAGTCGCAGGATGGATGAAATCGCCGAAAAAGGTTTTGCCGCGCACTGGAAATACAAAGAACATAATATTGAAGAGGATACCGAACTGGATAAATGGCTGCAGACCATTACCGAGATTCTGGAAAGTCCGGATCCGAATGCTCTCGATTTTCTGGATACAATCAAACTGAATCTCTTTACTTCGGAGATCTTTGTCTTTACACCGAAGGGCGATATCAAAACATTACCGCAGGGTGCAACCGCACTCGATTTTGCCTATGCTTTGCACTCCGATATCGGCAATAACTGTATCGGAGCTAAAGTAAATCACCGGCTGGTTCCGCTCAGTCACCAGCTTAGCAGCGGAGATCAGGTAGAAGTACTTACTTCGCGATCGCAGAATCCGCAGCCCGAATGGCTGAATTTTATCACCACTGCACGGGCACGCACCAAAGTAGATGCTTATCTGAAAAAGGCGAGAAAAGAAGCAACCAAGCAGGGTGAGATTAAGCTTATCGATGCTTTCCGTAAAAATGATCTGGAAGTTCAAAATGATTTACTCGAAAAACTCTGTATTTATTACGGATTCTCCAAACGGGAAGAATTTTATTATGCCGTAGAGAAAGGTGATGTGGTATTACCTGATAATCTGAATAAAATACTGAAAGAGAAAACAGATAATGTTTTATTCAAATATGTCAAGCAGGCATTGCGTCTTTCTCCGAAAGAAACGCCAAAACCGGTAGAAGAGTCAAGTCCTAAATTAATAAAGGAGATTAAAATTGATAAAAAGAAACCCTATATTCTTAAAGAAGAGGCGTTCGAACGGAATTATGTAATTGCCGATTGTTGCAAACCGATTCCGGGTGATGAGGCACTGGGTTTTATTAACGACGATGGCAATGTAATTGTACATAAACGGTCCTGTCCGATTGCTATGCGGTTAAAAAGCAGCTTCGGCGAACGAATATTAAATACTGAGTGGAGCAGTCATCATTCCTCTTTTGAAGCAACACTTGAAATTAAAGGAATTGATTCGATCGGAGTATTAAATACGATCACAAAAACCATTGCCGATGATTTTAATGTCAATATCATGCGTTTACTTATTGATGCAAAAGACGGTGTATTTGAAGGTCGAATCAAAATGAAAGTACATGATGTTGAGGATTTACAACACATGTGTGTTGTTTTGTCTAAAATCAGCAGTATTCAATCGGTAACGCGTGTAGCTGATTAATGCAGCGAATACTTATTGGTAATATATAAAGAATCAGCCCTGTGATAGTTTTGCTATTCACAGGGCTGATTTTGTTTATCTGATTTAGAAAGGTAAATCGTCAACCTGACTGGCCGAACCAAAATCGGCAGCCGGTGGCATGGGCGCTGCAGCCGGAATTACCTGATCGGGTGTAATTCCTGCGGGAGCCTGCATCGGGGCAGCCATGGCACGATCTACTTTCCATGCATTAATATTCGTAAACCAGCGTCCCTGATATTCGCGGCTGTCAATATCAAACGAAACGGTCAGCTCTTCATTTAACTGGATAGCTGCCTGTGCGATACGATCGGCTCCAAAGATCTGGAAACATACCTTTTTGGGATATGTGTCGTGTGTTTCGAGCACATATTCCTGTTTTTTCCATTCGTTTCCGGTTTTGCTTACGCCACCCTGTTCGGGAAGGATGGCAATTATTCTTCCTGTAATTTCCATGTCGACTAAATTTAAAAAATAAATGCGAATGTACGATTTTAATCGAACATTCGCATTGCCTGTAAAAAAGATTTTCGGAATTATTTTTGAGTGGGATTCAGATGATCGAAGGCATCTCGCATGGCAATCAGCTCTTCTTTGATCTGTTTAAGCCGGTTGATAATCTCTTCCTGCTGAATGGTTGTTTCCGGATTTTCTTTCAGTTTCTGGCGTGCACCGGCTAATGTCATACCGCGTTCTTTTACCAGATGATAAATCAAACGAATGGCATCGATATCTTCCTGTTTATAAAAGCGTGTGCCTTTTGATGTTTTCCGGGGTTGAATTACATCAAACTCTTTTTCCCAGAATCGTAAAGTCGATTCATTAATATCGAAGAGCTGCGCAACTTCGCTGATGGAAAAATAAAGCTTCAGGTTTTTATCTTTATTAAGAGCCATAGGTTTAATTAGTGTTTAATCCATAACCTGGCCGTGATTATCAGCGATCTGAATCATACGGTCATATTCTTCGGGCGTCAGATCCATGTAGTAATATTTAGACGGATTATCATGTTTCCCGCGTACTATTACTTCATAATGAAGGTGCGGACCGGTAGACTTTCCGGTATTACCTACTTCGCCGATTACTTCGCCACGCTGTACTTTCTGGCCTACGCGGGCTTTGAATTTATTCATATGTCCGTAAACGGTCTCATATCCGTAACCATGATCAATAACCATACAATTACCATAACCCTGGCGCCAGCCTGCAAATGTAACTGTTC
>CAMTPG010000021.1 GCA_947074335.1 uncultured Parabacteroides sp. | reverse complement strand
CCAAAATAGCCCCTTGTGATAAAGGAGACTTAAAAGCAAATAAAGCAGCTTCTACTTGATGCGGATTTAAATCAACCTGTGCATCTTGTATCGAAGCAGTAAGCTTTGCTAAGTTATTGGATGAATACTTACGAGTTAAATCGTAAGCTATATATTTTGCATGATATGCCGTGATGTTATTCATAAGGGTACTATAAAAGATCTTTTTTACTATCAATCAACTCTTTTACATCAACCTGAAGAATCTCAGCAATTTCAAACAGCTCTTCTAAACAGGGTTGTCTTCTATTGCATACATAAGCATTGACAATGCTAAAGCTTTTTTCAAGCTTTCCAGCAAATCCTGTTTGTTTTATCCCTTTTTCCTCTGGCACGTCCTTTATACAATTCATGTTATTGATACTACATTAAAAAATGTATATACGCAAATATATAAAAAATATACACTATAAAAATGAAATATTTTTTATAAATAAAAACCATCCGGATTTTAGAGTGGTTAATCTATTATTGTCTATTTTATCTGCTATTTATTTCCCAATACAAAACTTCTCAAATATATTCCCCAGCACCTGATCCGTTGTTACCTCGCCCACAATATCCGAGAGATGGAAGATGCATTCTCTTAAATCCTGCGAGATAAAATCGCCGGAGAGATTGTTTGTGAGGCCTTCACGAACGCGATCAATAGATTCGCGGGCACGGATAAGTGCTTCGTAATGGCGGGCATTCGTAACAATGACATCCGATTGGGAAACGGATGGCAGTGCAGCCGTATCGACCAGCAGCGTTTCGAGGCGGTCGATGCCGGATTTATCTTTGGCCGAAATGAGAATGGTTTTGATGGTTTCGGGAATCTGCAGGGTTTGCAGAAGATCCGGATCGTGGAGCAGATCGGCTTTGTTAAACACCAGAATAAGTGCTTTGTCCCGGCAAAGCGGCAAAATGGTTTCGGCAAGCTGCGCATATTGATGAGCGGCTTGTGTGGCATCGATGATCCAGAGCACAATATCGGCCTGGCTTAATTTCCGGAAGGTGCGTTCGATACCGATGGTTTCGATGGCATCGCGGGTTTCGCGGATGCCGGCCGTATCGATAAAGCGGAACAGCATGCCGCGCAGATTCATGGTGTCTTCGATCACATCGCGGGTTGTGCCGTGAATATCACTTACAATGGCTTTCTCTTCGTTGAGCAGCGCATTGAGCAGTGTGGATTTGCCGGCATTGGTTTCGCCGATGATGGCAACCGGAATTCCGTTTTTGATGGCATTGCCCACACTGAAGGAGTTGGCCAGTCGCGAGATAACCGTCTCTATATGATCTGCCAGACGGCTCAGTTCAGAGCGGTCGGCAAATTCCAGCTCTTCGTGATCGCTGAAATCCAGCTCCAGCTCCATCAGCGAAGTAATATGCAGCAGTTGCTCACGCAACGTTTTGAGCTCGTTACTAAAACCGCCGCGCATCTGGTTGAGTGCCAGCCTGTGCTGACCGGCCGAAGTGGAGGCGATGAGATCGGCTACGGCTTCGGCCTGACTTAAATCCATTTTGCCATTCATAAAGGCGCGCTGGGTAAACTCGCCGGGCAGCGCATTTTTACAGCCCGCTTCGATAAGCAGTTGCAGGATTTGCTGCTGGATGTAAACCGAACCGTGACAGGTTATTTCTACCGTATCTTCGCCGGTAAACGAATGAGGCGCACGAAATACGGCCGCCAGCACATCGTCGATAGCTTCATCGCCGCGACAAATGGTGCCGTAACGCAGGGTATAGGCTTTCTGACTCAACAAATCTTTGCCGGCAACAAGCGGTTTAAAACAGGTATTGCAAATGGCGATGGCGCCGGGTCCTGAAACGCGGATCATTGCAACGCCGCCCGCACCGGGAGCTGTAGATATGGCACAAATGGTTGTATTCATGTTATACAGTTATAAGTTCGTATTCCTGCTGGCCGATGCCTATTTTTTCGGCATGTTCCAAACCGGCCTGCCAGTTGGTATCGGGATGCAGCAGATGGAATTTATCGCAATCTTCGAAATGTCCGCCATGTATCGATTTACCGGCCAGACAGTTATTGGTAGCCAGAACAGGTGCGCGGGTTACCATATCCACACAGGCTTTATCAAGAGCCACGGGATCGAATGAAGCAGCAATTCCCAAATCGGGAACAATGGCGGCGTCATTATGGTTCCAGCAATCACATTCGGGCGAAACATTCATGATAAAGCTGATGTGAAAATGAGGCTTATTCAGCAACACCGCCTGTGTATATTCGGCAATCTTATAATTGAGTCGTTCGGAAGTATCGCCCGCTCCCATCACAGCACCGTCGTACTGACAAAGCGCAACGCACTGGCCGCAGCCCACACATTTGGTGTAATCAATTTCGGCTTTGCGCGAAGCATTGAGATGAACCGCATCGTGCCGGCAGTTTTTCACACAAATATTACAGCCTGTGCAATGATTCAGATCAATGCGGGGCTGCGAAGCACTGTGCAGTTCGAGTTTGCCTGCCACACTGGCACAACCCATGCCGAGATTTTTCAGGGCTCCGCCGAAACCCGACTGCTCATGTCCTTTGAAATGATTCATCGAGATGATCACATCGGCATCGGCAATGGCTGTTCCGATTTTAGGCGCCTTACAATATTCGCCATTGATTTCGATTTCGCGGCAATCCGTACCTTTTAATCCGTCGGCAATAATCACATCGCATTTGGCCGAGATGGGATTAAATCCGTTCTCCATGGCACTTTGCAGATGATCTACCGCATTGGCACGACGCCCCGAATAAAGCGTATTACAGTCTGTCAGGAAAGGTTTTGCACCCAGATTGCGCAACAGCACGGCTACGCGTGCCGCATAGTTGGGACGGATATAAGCCAGATTTCCCGGTTCGCCAAAATGAATTTTGATGGCAACAAACTGATTTTTCAAATCGATTTGTTCAAGACCTGCACGTTTAATTACACGCTCCATTTTATCAAGCAGATTGCTTGTAGGCGTTGTGCGCAAATTGGTAAAATAAACTTTCGACATGTGTACTGTTATTGGTTGATGACAGACAAAGGTAACGATTCATTTTTAAAATCCGATGCGGTTCGCAAAAAAGCAGATCCTCAGAATTCGCCGCTCCCGAATAGAGGCTGAAACCGCTTTTTCATTTATATTTGCATCACAACCAGTAAAGAGTTTTGATTATGTTGGAAAAGATGAAACGCAGACGCACCATCCGTAAATATACGGACGAGCCGGTTCCCGAAAAACTATTGCGCGAATTATTAACGATCGCCGCCCGCGCCTCAAACACGGGCAATATGCAGTTATACAGCGTAGTGCAAACGCGCGATGCTGCTGCCAAAGCCAAACTGGCTCCGGCACATTTCAACCAGCCGATGGTAACGCAGGCTCCTGTGGTATTAACTTTTTGTGCCGATGCCAACCGGTTTGTAAAATGGGCAGAGCAACGCCGGGCCGAAGCCGGTTTCGGTAATCTGCAGACCTTTATGGCCGCAGTGATCGATTCCATGCTGTTTGCACAAAATTTCTGTACGGCGGCCGAAGCCGAAGGTTTGGGCATCTGCTATCTGGGCACAACCACCTACAATGCCGATCAGATTATTAAAGCGCTCGAATTGCCGCAGCTGGTTGTTCCCGTAACCACAATTACCGTGGGTTATCCGGACGGATTGCCCGAACAGCCCGAACGTTTGCCGCTGGATGCCATTTTGCATACCGAAACTTATCAGGATTATACGGCCGATGATATCAATCGTCTGTATGCCGACAAAGAGGCGCTCGAAGCCAATATCCGGTTTGTGGAAGAAAATAAAAAAGAAACACTGGCACAGGTTTTTACCGATGTGCGCTATACAAAAGCCAACAACGAGCACTTTTCGGCCGTTTTACTGAAAGTGCTGCAAGATCAGGGCTTCCTGGCAGATACATAAGCAGGCATTTTCCGGCATTCGATATTTTAGAAAACATCGATATATTTTATACATCGGCTTTGCGCATCTGTTTTGATTAAAAAAGAGGCTGTCGAACAAGATAAGTTACGACAGCCTCTTTTCTGTATGAACCGGTTTATGATGCCTGTTTTTCCGCAGCAGCCTTTCCTTTAAATTCGATCGAGCACGGTTTCGATCAATCCGGTCATTGTGCCCTGATAAGCTGTATTCATGCGGTTATCCACCCGGCCGGCTATAATACAGCAAACGGTCATGGCGCGATGCCCCATCAAAGCAGCCAGTCCGGCAAGCGATGAACTTTCCATCTCGAAATTGGTAATGCGTTGATCTCTGAAACTGAATTGCCGAATTTTTGCATTCAGCTCCGGATCGGCCAGCGGCAGACGCAGTGTGCGGCCTTGCGGACCGTAAAATCCGTTGGCGGCAATGGTTACGCCGCGTTGGATATCCTGCTTCGTGATTTGTTCGATCAGCGAAGGATCGGCCGAAACCACATAGGGCTTCAATCCGTCTATCTGCCAGTCGAGCTGTTTAATCAGTGCCTGTTCGAAATCGCGGTCGCGAATGCGTTCGGTGCCGGCATAGAAATAGATCACGCCGTCGAATCCGATCGATTGCTGAGCCGCCACATACGAGCCCACAGGCACAGACGGTTGCAATCCGCCCGATGTGCCCACACGCACCAGCGTAAGCTGTCGGAATTCAGGTTTAATGGTGCGCGTGGCGAAATCAATATTCGCCAGCGCATCCAGCTCATTGAGCACAATATCAATGTTGTCCGTTCCGATGCCATGCGAGACAGCCGTTATCGCTTTTCCTTTATACATACCGGTGATGGTATGAAACTCCCGACTCGACACTTCGCAGCTGATGCTGTCGAAGTAAGAGGCAACGGTAGTTACACGATCCGGATCGCCAACCAGCACAATGCGGTCGGCCAGCTGTTCCGGCTTGAGATGCAGGTGAAACACACTGCCATCTTCATGGATAATCAGTTCGGACGAAGCAATCATATGTTATTCTTTAATGGGTTTTGCCGGTCCGTGTTGTGCAGGTTTCGCAATTGATTCGCGCATACCGGTATCGGCCTCAATATTTTTCATTTTATAATAATCCATGATTCCCAGATTGCCGTTGCGGAAGGCTTCGGCCATGGCTTTAGGCACTTCGGCTTCGGCTTCGATTACTTTGGCGCGGGCTTCCTGCGCTTTGGCTTTCATCTCCTGCTCAATGGCAACGGCCATGGCACGACGCTCTTCGGCTTTTGCCTGGGCGATATTCTTATCAGCCTGGGCCTGATCCATTTGCAGGAAGGCACCGATATTTTTACCTATATCGATATCGGCGATATCGATCGAAAGAATTTCGAAAGCTGTTCCGGCATCCAATCCTTTACGAAGCACCAGCTTCGAGATAGAATCCGGATTTTCGAGTACGGTTTTGTGGTTTAGAGAAGAACCGATCGAAGATACAATCCCCTCGCCTACACGTGCCAGAATGGTTTCTTCGCCGGCACCACCCACCAATTGTTTGATGTTGGCACGCACGGTAACGCGTGCTTTGGCGATGAGCTGAATACCATCTTTGGCTACGGCTGTAACGGGAGGCGTGTCGATCACTTTCGGATTTACCGACATCTGCACGGCCTGAAACACATCACGTCCGGCCAGGTCGATCGCGGTTGCCATCTGAAATGGCAGATCGATATTGGCTTTCGATGCGGAAACAAGCGCGTGAACCACCTTCTCCACATGACCGCCGGCCAGGTAGTGCGCTTCGAGTTCGTCGCGGGTTAATGACTTCAATCCTGCTTTGTGAGCTTCAATCATCGCACGGGTGATGATGTAAGGAGGCACTTTACGGATGCGCATCAAAAAGAGCTGCACCAGCGAAATATTTACCCCCGACACCTTAGCTGAAATCCACAGCAGGAATGGAACATAGTAAAAGAAAATAGCCAAAAGAATGACTACGGCTCCGATTAGTGCAATCGGAATAACATTAAAATCCATGTTTCAAATATTAAGAGTGATTATTTGTTTTTTCTGATTTTCTTTACAATAACATTGTAGCCGTCTACACGTGTTACTTCTATCGGTGTATTCTCGTTGATCAGCTCATCGAGGGCTTTTGCCTCCACAACAACACCTTTGATGCGTGCTTTGCCGATAGGCGCCAGCCGCGAAAGGGTGATGCCTTCGTCGCCGGGATTAATGCCGAGATCGCGGCTCGATACCAGTTTCGAATCAACATCCTTATTCAGTGCTACCCTGCGAAACGATTTTCTGCGCATCAGCCAGAAAAAGGAGCCGATAAAGACAACCGCCGAGACGATCAGTGTCCAGTTGCCCAGTCGCGGGTCCAGCATATAAGCATAGATCAGGCTGCCGGTGGCAAAAACCAGTCCGGCAATACCGGCAATCATGCCGGGAAGTAAAAATATCTCCAACAGGATCAGCACGATGGCTATCACCATAAAGAAGATGATAAAAATTGTTTCTACAATCATTTTCGTTTATTCATATAAAGTATTTCGGCATTGCGGGCCTTTTTCTCCAGCTGCTCGAGCTGTTCACGGAGCTGACTAAGCTGGGATTCGGTCTGCAGAATGCTGCTTGTTAATTGTTGTTTTTGTGCACCCGATGCTTTGGCATAGGTGTTGCGCAGTTCGTCGAGGCGGCTCTCCGTGGTCTGAATCTGTTTGCCGGTGGCAATCACTTTTTCGTAGAATGAGCGGGCTTCGGGACTCTTTATTTCGCTGAGTTTGTAATAGATCTGATCATCGTTGACAATGAACACAAACTCACGGTCTTTCTGTTTGTTGCCATACGGAATTTC
The DNA here is from genome assembly GCA_947074335.1 of uncultured Parabacteroides sp. Classification (GTDB taxonomy): domain Bacteria; phylum Bacteroidota; class Bacteroidia; order Bacteroidales; family Tannerellaceae; genus Parabacteroides. Next base: position 8,905 of record CAMTPG010000021.1, on the reverse strand, counting down.
CTGACGCGACAACCGGATAAGTGCCGCATAATCGGTATCCGGTTTCCACGATTCTTCGATCGAGCTGATCATGGCGCGACTGCGTTTGTAGGCAATATCTTCGCTTTCCACCCGCTTGCGGTCGGGATTGGGAATGAACAGATAAACACAGACTTTACCTTCGGGCTGAAAACGATCCGAAACAAACCAGCCCAGATTTTTCACCTCATCAATCACCAGCATATAGTCGTTGTAGGGCGAATTAAAAGGCATGCCCAGTTGTTCGGGTGCCAGATAAGCATTCGAGTTGATGTTGTAGCGGGTGGCAAAAAGGTCGTAACCGCCAATCGAACCGTTGCCGGTAGAACTGAAATAAAGCGTAACGCCATCGGAGAGCATAAAGGGGAAATTCTCGTCGGCCGTTTCGTCGGTTCCGATCAGGGTTTGTTCCTCATCGCCCCAGTCGTCCATCAGTCGCGACTGGTTATACAAGGCATACTGACCGCTGTCGGCCGGCAATGCGTAATAGATTTTATCGCCTTTCTGATTCATATAAACCGACGAGTAAACCGGTTTGCGCGAATTAAAAAATTGCTGAAAAGGTTGTAGCGAACCACTCTCCTCGCTCAATACATAGACCGAAAGGAAATCGTTTTTGTTTACCACCATGCTGTCGATGATCTGCACATCTTCCACACGCTCCATCAGTCGCCGGGCATCCGTGGCACGATCCAGCAGCTCTTCGGCCGCTTCTGTATCCTGTTTCTTTTTACTCAGCAGAGCAATATAATCGTCGAGCACATCGGCGGCCTCATCAAACTGATAGGTTTTCTGATAAATATCGGCCATGTAGGGATAAGCTTCGGGAGTTTTGCGTTTTACAGCCACTTTCAGGTGTTTTTCGGCATTTGCCAGATCACCTGTTTCGTAGCAGCAAACACCATACCAAAGGTTATAAGAAGCATTGGATGGCGATTGTTTCACCAACTTCTCAAACACGGGAAGCGCTTCGGCGTATTGCTTTTCGTCGTACATCTTTTTAGCGTCGGCCAGGCTCTGCGCCTGTGCACTGATGCATAACAAGGTTAAACCCAGTATATAAAACAGTTTTTTCGATAACCACTTCATTGTATCCATATTTATGCAATTTCAAAGATAATAATATTTTTAAACGCCGATGCAATTCGCCGGATAAATGTGTAATTTTGTTGCCGTAAACAAACAATTATGGGTAAACGAACGCAGGAGGAACTGCAATTTAAAAAGATTGAAGATAAGGTTAAACGGGCCATTTTCGATTATGGATTAATTGAAACGGGCGATCGCATCCTGATCGGCCTTTCGGGCGGAAAAGACTCGCTGGCGCTGGTTGATTTGCTGGGACGCCGTTCCAAAATATTCAATCCGCGATTCGAAGTGGTTGTGGCACATATTGTGATGCAAAACATTCCGTATCATTCGGATATTGCCTGGCTGCAAAGTCGTGCCGAGCAGTACAGACTGCCGTTTGTAGTGCACGAAACCGCTTTCGATGCCTCGACCGATACACGTAAATCGCCCTGCTTTCTCTGCTCCTGGACACGCCGCAAGGCGCTTTTCGATCTGGCTAAACAGCATCAGTGTAATAAAATAGCGCTGGGGCATCATCAGGATGATATCATCGAAACCCTGTTGATGAACATGATTCATCAGGGCGCCATCGGCACCATGCCTCCGTTGCTGAAAATGGATAAATTTGATATGACGATTATCCGCCCGCTCTGCCTGCTCGAAGAAAAAGAGCTGATCTGGATGGCCGAATGGCTGGCCTATAAAAAGCAGATCAAAAACTGTCCGTACGAATCGGGATCGAGCCGCTCTGATATCAAACGTATTGTGAAAGAGCTGGAGGGCATCAACCCCGAAGCCAGATACAGCTTATGGAGCAGCATGACAAATATTCAGCCCGATTATCTGCCGCGCAAAAAAGAAAAAGAAAATAATACATAGCAATTATTCATTATGAAAGGATTATATACCATTTTACTGCTGATCGGATCCAACATCTTTATGACCTTTGCCTGGTACGGCCATCTGAAAATGAAAGAAGAATACAACTGGTTTGCCAGTCTGCCGCTGATCGGTGTGATTATTTTCAGCTGGTGTCTGGCATTTTTCGAGTACTGCATGCAGGTTCCGGCCAATCGCATCGGATTCAGGGATAACGGCGGTGCATTCGATTTGATGCAGCTCAAGGTAATTCAGGAGGTGATCTCGATTGTGGTCTTTGTGTTGTTTACCCAGATTTTCTTTCGCAATCAGACGCTGCACTGGAATCATGTGGCAGCATTCGGCTGCCTGGTGCTGGCTGTTTATTTTGTGTTTATGAAGTGATCGCGGCATTACCCCAATAAATTACATTGCAGTGTAATTTATAATTCACTGCAGTGTAATCGAGATTACACTGCAGTGCGTTGCCTTACAAGGGAATTTTTACAGCCTTGCAAAGGGATTTTTGCAGCTTTACAAGAGGATTTTCACAGCACTGCAAGGGAACATAAGAATCATTACAGAGTTTTGAGGTTCAATATCCGCCCCGAATCCGGTTTATTCGTAAATAGAAAGTCCCAATGCATTTGCAATATATTGTACCACTTTCTTTCCTTTCACCGAATTGCCAAACCGGTTTAACGGAGGCGAAAATACACAAATACCCACTTCGCCGGGATAAACAGCCAGAATACCGCCTCCTACACCGCTTTTTGCGGGAATACCCGATTCAAACATCCAGTCGCCGGTCTCTTCATACAACCCCACCGTTGCAATCATACTCACCAGTTTCGAGGCCAGTGCCGCATCAAATACCTGCAAACCGGTTTTCGGATTTTTCCCTTTGTTGGCGATGGTTGCTGCCATAACTGCCAGCTGACTGGTTGTAACACCGATCGAACATTGGCGGGTATAGATATCGAGGGCCACTTCGGGATCATCGTAAATGCGATCGTAACTTTTCAGCAGCCACGTAATGGAGCGGTTATGATAATTGGTTTCGGTTTCATTCTGATATAAGGCATGCAAAACTTCGGTTTTGCTTCCGCATAAATCATCAATATTCTGCTGTATCATCTGCCATTTGCCGGCGGCATCGCCCAGCGGCTCGATCAGTGAACAGGCGGCAATGGCGCCTGCATTAACCAAAGGCGTGGAAGGATAACCTTTTTCCAGTAAAATGGCAAACAGCGATCCGAAATCCATTCCGGTGGCATTGGTTCCGATTTTTTGCAGAATCGATTCGGTACCATTTTGTTTGAGGGCTAACAGAGCAGTAGGCACTTTCGAAATGGATTCAATACCAAACTGAAACGAGGTATCGCCATATTCTATCAGTGTTCCGTCGGTAAGGCAAACCGAGATGCCAAACAGTTTTGGGTCAATCTCTTTCAGATAAGGAATGTAGCTTGCATTTTGGCCTTCGGCAACAGATTCAAATTTATGATAAGCCGTTTTGATAATTGACAGGATATATTCGCTGTCATGACTAATTGTCTTCATGTTGATTGTCTTAATAATGTGTTAAATTAACAAAGCAAAAAAAAGGCTGGTTAAGATTTCTCATTAACCAGCCCAAATGTATTATTTATTTTTTGATTTCATCTTTTAAATGCTTGCCTAACCAGCCAAAGAATACTTTTTGCCACAACATGGAGTTTTGTGGTTTAGATACAAAATGACACTCGTCGGGGAAAAACAGATATTGTGCTTCGATGCCGCGCAGACGTGCTGCCGTAAAAGCGGCTTGTCCCTGCGATACCAAAATTCTGTAATCATTCATGCTATGGATGATTAGTATCGGTGTATCCCATTTATCCACAAAGTTATGCGGCGAATTGGCAAATGAGCGTTGAATAACCGGATCGTCTTTTTTCCAGTACGGACCACCCAGTTCCCAGTTTACAAACCACATCTCGTCGGTTTCCAGATACATGGCTTCCTGATTGAACATACCATCGTGTGCAATAAATACTTTAAACCGTTTTTCATGATGACCGGCCAGCCAGTAAACCGAATAACCGCCAAAGCTGGCACCGATACAGCCCAGTCTGTCTTTGTCAATGTACGACTCTTTGGCCAGATCATCGATGGCTGTGAGATAATCCTGCATGCAAAGTCCGCCGTAATCTTTACTTACTTCGGCTTTCCATTGCTGACCGAAGCCCGGACAACCGCGACGATTGGGCATAATCAGCACATATCCTTCGTAGGCGATAAGCGAATAATTCCATTTATTATTCCAGTCTTGTGTACAGCCCTCCTGCGGACCACCCATACACATCAGCAATGCCGGATATTTTTTATTCGGATCAAAATCGGGCGGATAAATTACCCACGATTGCAGCTCTTTGCCATCGGGCGTGTGTACCCAGCGCTCCTCTACTTTGCCCAGCTCAAACTGATTTAATATGTCTTCATTTTCGTGCGTAAGGGGATATACGCCGTTGTTATTGACAGGATCAATCATAAACAGATCATTGGGTTCGCGAATGGAATGGCGGATGGCTACAATTTTATCGCCGCACATTTTCATAAACATGTAATCGTAATTGCCCTGCGTGATCTGCCGGTATTGTTGGTCCGGATTAATATGGAAAATCATGGTGCGACCCTGCCAGACGGAGGCGAAATAGATGGTATCATCATCGGCCCAGCAAAATTCGTTGACATCATTATCAAAATTTGCGGTCAGATCTATTTTTTTAAAGGTCTTGAGCTCCATCACATACAATCTGTTTTTATCACTTTCGTATCCGTCATGTTCCATACTCAGCCAGGCAATGTATTTACCGCTTTTAGAGAAGGCCGGATTGGTGTCATATCCGTGATTTTGATCCGCCATGCCCTGGAATTTACACAGACTGATATCTTCTTTTGTTGCAATATCAAACAGATAAATGTCCGAATCGGTAGACAGCGTATAGGCTGTTCCCGTCTTCTTTTTGCAGGAATAAGCGATCTTTTTGGAATCGGGGCTCCAGCCTAACTGTTCGATTCCTCCGAAAGGAACGGAAGGACATTCGAAGCGTGTGCCTTCGAGTATATCGGTGGTCTGACCGATTTTATCGCCGTCGAAAGGCGCATAAAAGGGATGCGGAACCGTTTCAATCCAATGATTCCAGTGTTTATACATTAAATCGTCGGCCATGAATCCGCCTGTGCGGTTCAAATCTTTATATAACTCTTCCGGACGATAGGCGTAAGGAACCTGAGCAATCAGAATAACCCATTTTTCATCGGGCGAAAATAAAAAGCCTTCTATGTTTTTTTCGAAAAAAGAAATTTGTTTCCGTTCTGTTCCGTCAGGGTTCATTTCCCAGATCTGGTTACTGCCTGTGGCATCACTCAGATAGGCAATTTTTGTGTTGTTTTTAATCCAGCAGGGAGCACATTCGTCTACTGCATCTTTTGTTAACACAATATCGTCGGTGCCGTCTGCATTCATTACATGCATTACATTGTGTCCTGTATTTAAAGCCACACTGTTGTAGGTAACCACATAGGCAATTTTCTTTGCATCTGTTGAAACTCCATAGCCGGAAATGGCGCCCATTTTCCACATTATGTCGGGCGAGTAGGCTCCGTTTTCAACTTTCACGACCTCTTTTCCGATGTAAGGTCTTGCTTCTGTTTTCGGTTCTGTCTGTCGGGATTCAGGTGTTCCTGAATTTATAGTTAATGCCATATTGCTGTATTTTAGAATTAATAAATAATGAATGAATTAAAAAGCATCTCTGTTTAATTTTTCAGATATTTGGCCATCCATCTGAAGAATGTACGATGCCATAATACAGAATTCTGGGGTTTATTTATTAAATGTCCTTCATCAGAAAAACATAGCAGCTCGGCATCAATGTTCCTCACACGAGCGCCTGCAAATGCAGCCTGTCCCTGTGCAATGGGAATTCTGAAATCCAGTAAACTGTGAACACAAAGGATCGGTGTATCCCATTTATCCACAAAATAATGCGGTGAATTGGCATAGGTAGCCTGTGCTTCCGGATTTTTATCCCAGTACGAACCGCCATTATCCCAATTGGCAAACCACATCTCATCGGTTGATAAATATTGTTGGGCGATATTAAATACACCATCATGCGCCATAAAGGCTTTGAACCGTTTTTCATGATGACCGGCCAGCCAGTAAACCGAATATGCGCCGAAACTGGCACCTACACATCCAAGTTTATCTTTATCGATATAGGGCTCTGTGGCCAGATCGTCGATTGCCGAGAAATAATCATCCATACAAAGACCGCCATAATCGCCGCTCACTTCGGCTTCCCAGCTTCTGCCAAATCCCGGACAACCGCGACGGTTAGGCATAATCATCACATATCCCTGATAAGCAATGAGTGCAAAATTCCATTTATTGCTCCATACCTGACTGCAGGCTTCCTGCGGCCCGCCCATACACATAATGATAGCGGGATATTTTTTATTCGGATCGAAATCCGGCGGATACATCACCCACGATTGCAGCTGTTTGCCATCTTTTGTATCGGTCCAGCGTTCTTCAAATTTACCCAGTTCTATCTGATTCATTAAATGATCATTTTCATGGGTGAGCTGTTTGATGCCATTGGCATTATCGGGATCAATAATAAACAGATCGTTAGGCTCGACCAGCGAATGACGCAATGACATGATTTTGCGACCACACATCCGGAGGAAAAAATAATCATAATCGCCATCGGTTACGAGACGGATATTTGCATCAAGATCGATATGATAAATCATGGTACGACCGTGCCAGACTGCGGTATAATAGATATCGTCGGTATCCGAGTTCCAACAGAACTCGCTTACGTCGGCATCAAACTTTTTAGTCAGATCTGTCTTTTTATTTGTAGACAGATCCATAACATACAACCGGTTCTTATCACTTTCGTAACCATCATGCTCCATACTCAGCCAGGCAATGTATTTGCCCGAAGGCGAATACCGGGGATTGATATCATAGCCTAAATTCTGGTCCGGATCATCGGGCAACTTACAGATATTTACATCTTTCCGGGTTTCTATATCGTATACATAAATATCCGAATCGGTAGATAAGGTATATGCTGTTCCGATCTTCTTTTTGCAGGTATAAGCGATCTTTTTGGAATCATTACTCCAACAGAGTTGTTCCATGCCTCCGAAAGGTAATAAAGGCGATTCATAAAGTGTTCCGGCCAAAATATCGACAGCTTCGCCCAGTTTTTCACCATCGAACGGTGCATAAAACGGATGCGGAACCACTTCCTGCCATGTATTCCAGTGTTTATACATTAAATCATTCGCCAGCAAACCGGTTGTTCTGTCTAATCCTTCAAAATATTCGGCCGGACGATAGGAATAGGGCACATAAGAGGTAAACAGAACATACTTTTCGTCGGGAGAAAAACTGAATCCTCCGATGTTTGTGGATAAAAAGGATAATTTTTTCCGGTCTGTACCATCCGGATTCATTTCCCATAATTGATTCTGACCGCCTTCATTACTTAAAAAAGCAATTTTAGTACCATTTTTGATCCACCGTGGCGAATCTTCATCGTTGGATGTTGTAGTAAGGAGCTTTTCATTTTTCCCGTCAATATCCATGATATGAATGGTATTATGACCCGTATTTTCGGCCACACTGAAATAGGTTACAACATAAGCAATATGTTTATGATCAGGCGAAATAGAATAGCCATCTACTATACCCATTGCCCACATTACTTCGGGAGTAAAAAGACCTCCTTCTATTTTCATTTCCTGTTTACCTATGACCGGACTTACATAATCGGGATTTGTCTTCGGATTTTTTTCAAAGGAATACGCCATACGTAGTAATTTTTATGTTCAACATTTTATTATTTATTCTTAAACGGTTAATTCTAAATAATGTAAAAACAATCATTTCGATTCATTGTTTCGGAGACTTCTCCAAAATTTCATTGTTCAATCATAAATAAGCTAAAAGGATGTAAAATGAGATTCATGAAAATGCAATATGTTAATTATCAACATTTCATCATAAAAATAAAACCAAAAGCCATGTACACCAATCATTTAATTCGTGTTACCACTCCATTACCCGCTGTTTTTAAGATTACTCAAAACAAATTAATATATATTTGTTATTATTCTGTATTATTTGTTTTTTTTATTAATCAAAGGGATATACTCTGTTTTGCATTAAAAATATCATAAAATATCAACTTCTTACAAAACCAAATAGTCATAACGTTGTTTGTTTTCATGTGAATTCACAAACAAGATTGTTCAATTTAAAATTATTCATTAATTATGGAAAGAGATTTAATTTTAGCAAATCAAGGATTAGATGATCAGAATCAAATGACTAACCAGACATTGATCCAAGCCCAGAATCAAGCTTTTATTCAAGGCATGAACAACGCTTATAATCAAGCGCTTAATCAAGCATTCAATCAGGGTATGAACCAGGCTAACAACAATGCATTTAATAATGCTTTCAACAATGCGAATAATAATGCATTCAATAACATGAATAATAATGCAAACAACAATGCATTTAATAACATGAATAACAATGCATTCAATAACGCATCGGCAAATAATAATGCATTTAATAATGCCAACAACAATGCATTCAACCAGAACAATAACTTTGCTCAGGGTTTGAATCAGAACTTCAACAATGCAAACAACAACGCATTTAATAACATGAATAATAATGCATTTAACAATAACAACGCATTTAACAATGCGAACAATAATGCATTTAGTAATGTAAATAACAACGCATTCAATAATGCAAATAACAATGCATTTAATAATAACAATGCGAATAATAATGCGAACAACAATGCATTTAATAACAACAACGCGTTTAACAATGTAAATAATAATGCATTCAACAACAACAACGCGAACAACAATGCGA
>CAMTPG010000020.1 GCA_947074335.1 uncultured Parabacteroides sp. | reverse complement strand
CCGCGACCCTAACCTTGGCAAGGTTATGCTCTACCAACTGAGCTACTTTCGCGTTGTTGCATCATTTCCGATTGCGAGTGCAAAGGTAGATGATTTTTTTAATCCTGCAAATAATTTCGATGAAAAAATGCGGATTAATTTAAATTATTTAATTCTGAATAATCAATTCCTGTCCGGAAGTGATTACAGTATAGCGTCTTAACGGATATTGCGACGGACCCGACATCGGAGCGCCGCTTGCATAAGCCGTAGAATAGACGGTTTCGCATTGCGGGCAGGTAGCATGGCCGGTATTGTCCGGAACAAGTACAACCGAGCGTGATGCTTCGTGCGGACAACATAAATCGAAGGCACAAAAACCATCATATCCGTTAACTACCAAAACGCCCGAATAGCCCAGCCGGTCTGATTCGCTGCGTTTGGTTGTATACGTTTTATAATTAAGCAATCCCACCAGATCTTTATCCTGATATCTCAGGTCCAGTTTAAGATAAACCGGCGAATATGGAATATCCGATTCGGTAATTTTGGCACATGAAAATGCTGTAAGTATCAGCAGACAAAAAATAAATCGTTTCATTGTTTGAATCAGGCTAAAAGCGCTTGTTCCGCTTTGTTTACTTTATCAAACGTGAAACCGTCTAAAATATTTTGCATCAATGCCGAAATTTCATCATTACAGAGATTGCCGATGCTGCCTTCGTGTGTGTGGCGGATATTTTTGTCGGCTACAAAATTGCCGGCTTCGATCGACAGGCCCACCTGTTTGTAAGCGTCCCGGAACGGAACACCTTCAAGCACCAGTCGGTTCACCTCTTCCACGCTGAAGAGCAGCGTATATTTTTCGTCATCCAGAATGTGTTCGTTTACTTTTACTTCGCGCAGCATATGTGTTACCATACGCAGACAATCCTTCAGTTCATCGAATGCGGGCAGGAAAAGCTCTTTAATAATCTGCAGATCGCGGAAATAACCCGAAGGCAGATTGTTGCTGATCAGTGAGATTTGCTGCGGCAATCCCTGCAGTTTATTGCATTTGGCACGTGTCAGTTCAAATACATCCGGATTCTTTTTGTGCGGCATAATGCTTGAACCGGTGGTAAACTGATCGGGCAGCTTGATAAAGCTGAAATTCTGACTGTTGAACATGCAGGCATCGAAAGCCAGTTTGGACAGTGTGGCGGCGATATTGGCTACGGCAAAGGCTACGATACGTTCCATTTTGCCGCGTCCCATTTGTGCATACACCACATTGTAATCGAGCGAATCGAAACCGAGCAGATCGGTTGTCATCTGGCGATTCAGCGGGAATGATGAACCGTAACCTGCAGCAGATCCCAGCGGATTGCGATTACAGATTTTGTAGGCGGCCTGCATCAGTTGCAGATCGTCGGCCAGACTTTCGGCATAAGCGCCAAACCACAAACCGAACGAAGAGGGCATGGCTACCTGCAGATGCGTATAACCGGGAAGCAATACATCTTTGTAATGATTGCTTTGCAGGATCAGCACTTCAAACAACTGAAAAACCAGATCGGTGAGTTCCTGAATCTCGGCACGTGTAAAAAGTTTCAGATCCAGCAATACCTGATCATTGCGTGAGCGTCCGCTGTGTATTTTCTTTCCGATGTCGCCCAGTGCGCGGGTAAGTAGTAATTCAACCTGCGAATGAACATCTTCCACGCCGGCTTCGATTACGAAAGAGCCGTTAGCCGCCAGCGCATAGATTTTTTTCAATTCCGCCATTAAAAGCAAATGTTCTTCGCTCGTCAGCAAACCGATACTTTCCAGCATCGTAATGTGTGCCATCGAACCCAGAACATCATATTTTGCCAGGTATAAATCCATTTCACGGTCTTTGCCTACGGTAAAGGCTTCAACCTCTTTATCTACCTGGACATTCTTTTCCCAAAGTTTTTGAGCCATGTCTGTATATCTGGCGGAGCTGGCAGTTGCCGGCATCCGCAAAGTTCTGTCAATTAATAAGGTAAGGATACAAGTGCATTTGCGATTTTTTCGATCGCATCTTGTAAGGGTTTCGAAACCATGGGTTTGATAAACGGATTCAATTCGGCACGTATAGTAAGTTTCATACGCGTGTCGTTTTCGCCCGCCTGTTTCAGTTGTACCCATAAGAACAGGGGCAGAGGCGACGTGGTTGTTGCAAATTTAATTGTTTTATTCGGTTCGCGTTCCACAATCTGGAAAGTGATTTTACCTACCGGAGAAACAGAGAAACTGCAAGAATCCGTGTCGAACTCAAAGTCCTGAATCTTATCATTCGGTATGCGATCCTTAACCTTTTCCAGATTGGAAAGGTCGGAAAGCATATCGAAAATACGATCCTCATTGTGCGGGATCGTTTTCACTTCACTAACAAATTCAGTCATCTGCGCAGATTAGATATTGGGATTCCACTTTGACGGTTCCTGACGCCAATCCTGCAAGATCTGAATTTCAGACTCGTCGATATAGTCCGTACGAACAGCTTCTTCCAGTACTGCATCGTAGTTGCTCAATGTTGTCAAAGGCACTTTCGCATTTTTGAAAGCTTCGACAGCAACCGGAAAACCATACGTGAAAATAGCAACCATACCTACCACATCGCAACCGAAATTACGAACCGCCTGTACAGCTTTCAAACTGCTTCCGCCGGTCGATACAAGGTCTTCGATAATTACAACTTTAGAACCCGGTTTCAATTCACCTTCGATCAGATTTTCAAGACCATGGTCTTTCGGAGTTGAACGAATGTAAACGAAAGGCAATCCTAACAAGTCTGCTACTAATGCGCCCTGAGCAATAGCTCCTGTAGCAACACCGGCAATAGCATCAGCATTTTCATAGTTCTCACAAATGGTACGAGCCAGTTCCAGTTTAATGAAACTTCTGATCTCCGGATATGAGAGCGTCTTTCTGTTGTCATTGTAAATCGGTGATTTCCAGCCTGAAGCCCATGTAAACGGGTTGGCCGGTTGTAATTTAACCGCTTTAATCTTCAATAATTTTTCTGCTACTAATCTTTCCAGTGTTTTCATACAACCTAATAATGTTTTATATCAAAGTGCAAATTTAATGAAACGGAATGAGATTTCCTTACACTTATGGAAAAAAAAGAGAATAACATTTTTTATAACATATTCAGGATTTAACCGGATAAAATGATTTCAGGCTAATGCAATGCAAAACAAACTGATACGAATTCCGGGGATCTCTCTTAAAATTTGTAAACAGGCTTCGAGTGTTGCGCCGGTTGTTACTACATCATCGATCAGGAGGATATGGCAGTTTTCGATTGATTCTTTGCCGGTTAGCGAAAAAATGTCCTGTACATTCATCCAGCGCTCGAAAACCGATTTATGGGTTTGGGTTACATTTTCGTTTTTTCGGGATAAAATAGTGGTATTGAGCGGAATTTTGCAAATTTCGCTGAATCCCCGACTGATCCATTCGGTCTGGTTGTAGCCGCGTTGCCGCAGTCGTTTGCGATGCAGCGGCACAGGAATCAGATAATCAACAGGTTTTGCATCGGGATATAAAAAATCCGGATGTGTTTGCATGATGTGTACTGCTGCCAGTTTGCCCAGTTCATAGCCCAGCTTTTTATTGCCTTTGTATTTCAGCTGATGGATCAGTTTTTGTACAGCGCCGCCCTTTTCATAATAGAGCCAGGAAACAGCCTGAAAGAAGGGTGATTTTCCGATAAAAAGCTGTGCCATGCGATTGTCTGCGGTGCTGGCGAAATGAATTACCGGCAGATCGCAAAGGCATTGCAGACAGATCTGTTTTTCGGCCTGTTGCAGCGGTTCGCCGCACAGATTGCAAAGCGGCGGATAAATCAGATTAAGCAGTTCATTCAAAACCGATTTCGTCGTCGTCATCATAATCTCCGTCGAAAAATTGTTGAACACAGGGATAAACCACTTCGCCTTCGAAACCGCGGCCGGCCGCAAAGCGAATCAGTTTCATGCGTTTATCGCGTGCATCACCGCTGCGCAGTGTGCGCAGTTTAGCTTTAAGGAGGCCGGTCAGTATCCGGCGGTATTCTGCCGGTTCAATTTCTGCCAGTGCCGTTTCGCGGGCTTCGGCCGAAATGCGTTTTCTCTGCAGTTCATAGTTGATTTTAATCCGTCCCCATTTATTGAATCTGAATTTATCTTTAACAAATGCGCAGGCATAGCGCGATTCGCTGAGGTAATTTTCCTGCTGCAGATAGCGGATAATCCGATCGGCAGCTTCATCCGGCAATCCGGCCAAACTGATTTTTCGGCGGATATCCGATTCGCAGCGCTCGGCCTGAGAGCAAAAGGCGGCAGCCTGAAACAGCATCTCCTGTTCGGTTTTCTCTTTCATCGGCGTGCTTTTATCATGCGGTCTTTGCCGGAAATGTCGCGGATGCAAACCACATCCCGATACTGCATGGCAGTTAATAAACCGACAGTTTCTTTTCCGTAAGCGGCATTGATTTCAAAATAGAGCCAGCCGTCCGGTTTTAATTTTTGCTGACCGAACAGGGCGATCTGCCGGTAGAATAGTAACGGATCATCGTCGGGTACAAACAGCGCCGTATGCGGTTCGTAAACCAGCACATTCATCTCCATGGCCGGTTTTTCGCTTTGTGTGATGTAGGGCGGATTGCTTACTATGACATCAAAATCCTGATCGAATAGTACTGCTGTATTTTCAGTTTGCAGAATATCGGCTTGTTTAAAGTTGACAGTCACTTCGTTCAGTTCGGCATTCCGGATGGCCGTAAAGAGTGTGCGGTTGTCAATATCGATGGCGCTTACGGTGGCCAGCGGCAGTTTTTTGGCCAGCGTAACGGCGATGCATCCGCTGCCGGTGCCGATATCCAGTAACTGAATGGTTTTGTTTTGCTGGTCATTGATGATTAATTCGATCAGTTCGGATGTTTCCTGACGCGGAATCAATGTAGAGGGATTCACTTCGAATGATAAACCCCAGAATTCGGTTTTACCTATAATATATTGTATCGGTTCCATTTGCTGCAACCGCAGGATAAATGTATCGATCAGCTCTTTCTCTTCGTCAGTCATCTTCCGGTCTGTGCCAAACAGATAATGCTGAGGCAGAATATGGAAAACATCTTCCATAATCATCCGGATAAATCCCTGAATTTCTTCGGCCGGATAATAGGGCAGGAGCGATGTCCTGATGTGTGAAAGGGTTTCAGTCATATTTGTTTAATTTTTCACAAAGATACAGATGTTTACATTCTTAAAAAAGAGTCATGATCTATTTTTTATTCCCTTGTGAAGGGATTTTGATCCCTTTGCAAAGGGATTAATTTTGCATAACGAAGTGTTTTTCGGGATATAATCGGAAATGTTTCCCGGTTCACAACCGGATCTTTTAATCCACATATAATTTACGAATCAGATAATGCCGCCAGCCAATCGGCATCCAGTTCCTGCAATGTGCAAAAAACACCTGTGCTGCCGGACCGATGATGGTGCGAAACGGCGGCTTTTTGCGCTCAACCAGGCGGCAGACGGCTTTAGCCAGTTTTTGCGGATCAATTCCTTTTTGCTCCGATTTTTCGAATGCCTGCATGGCCCGGCCGAATGATTCCCGGTAATCAGGATGATTGCGGGTGATTTCCGAAACAGTCCGGTTTGTCGTAAATCCGGTCTGTGCATCGCCGGGTTCGACCAGACATACGCGAATACCAAATCCGGCTGTTTCCATAGCCAGTGCTTCGCTGTATCCTTCGATGGCAAATTTGGAGGCCGAGTAAAATCCCTGATAAGGGATGGCCAGCAGTCCGGCAATCGAGCTGATGTTTATGATTTTTCCGGCGCGTGCCCGTCGCATCAGCGGCAGAACAGCCCGGCAAACATGCGTCATGCCCAGAAAGTTGGTATTTATCTGTTGTTCTGTTTCCTGTGGTGTGGCCAGTTCGAGTGCGCCGCTGATGCCGATGCCGGCGTTATTGATCAGCACATCCAGTCTCTGATGTTTTTCGAGGATACTATTCAGTGCTTTCCGGATCGATTCCGGATCGGTTACATCGAGTTGCAACATGCGGACAGCTCCCTGATCGGGCAGTTGCTTCCTGCTGGTTCCATATACCTGATGCCCGCGAAGAGCCAGTAGTCCGGCACAGGCTTTTCCAAACCCGGAAGATGCCCCGGTAATCAGGATAATTTGCGGTTGATTCATTTTTTCACGCATGATTAGAGAATGCAACAAATATGCGAAAAAACAGCCGCTTCCCGAAATAAAACAAAGAGAATTGTATATTTGCATTACTTTTAATAATGAATGAAAATAAATGTAATAACGGGAATCCATGGATGAGGCTGAAAAATACATGAGACGTTGTTTTGAGCTGGCTAAAAAGGGCACGGGCAATACGGCGCCCAATCCTTTGGTTGGTGCCGTCATTGTACATCAGGGCAAAATTATCGGCGAAGGTTATCACCGGAAATATGGCGAAGCGCACGCCGAAGTCAATGCCATTGCTTCGGTAAAGGATGAGCGGTTATTGAAAGAATCGATAATTTATGTCAGTCTGGAGCCCTGTTCGCACTGGGGGAAAACACCGCCATGTGCCGAACTGATCATACGCAAACAGATTCCGAAAGTGGTAATCGGCAGTCGCGATCCCTTTCCCGCCGTTTCGGGCCGCGGCATAAAAATGCTGCAGGATGCCGGCATCGAAGTAGTTTGCGATGTGCTGGAGGCCGAGGCTAAAGCGATCAATCCCGCATTTATGTCGGCTCAGTTGCAAAACCGGCCTTATGTGATCTTAAAGTGGGCGCAAAGTGCCGACGGATTTATAGACCGCCTGCGCATAGATCGTACCGAAGCGCCTGTGGTTTTTTCTACTCCGCAGACAAGCCGGCTGGTGCATCAGCTCCGCTCTGAAGTGGCTGCTATTCTGACGGGTACACAAACAGCCCTGTTGGATAATCCGTCGCTCACTGTCCGTCACTGGGAGGGGAAATCGCCGGTCCGGTTGGTTTTGGATCGTGAAAACCGGCTTCCGAAGGATTTGCATCTGTTTGACGGCACGGTGGAAACACTGGTTTTTACCGCACATAAGCCCGCAGAGGCATCGCCTGTCGAATTTATTGAACTGGATTTCTCCGGCAATGTACTTGCGCAGCTGCTGGCTGTTTTGCAGCAGCGTAAACTGAATTCGTTGCTGGTTGAGGGCGGGGCTGCACTGCTGTCTGCCTTTATCGATGCCGGATTTTGGGATGAGGCGCGTGTAGAGGTGGCGCCTGTTAATCTGCAGCAGGGTGTTAAAGCACCTGTTCTGCCCTGCGCTCCCGAATCGATGGTTCAGGCCGGTAAAAACAGCTTGTTTTTTTATCGCAACCTCCGGCCGCAAGCGCTTTAATATTTAGCTAATGTAACTAAAATATTATAAATATTCCATTTTATGCACGATAAAGCGAAAAATGTTTCTACTTTTGTGCCTTATTATGCAACAAACTTAATTTTTAATGAAAAATAGAATAGTACTGTTAATAACCGGATGCTTCACACTCTTCCTGATCTCCTGTCTGGGATCAGATGAATACAACTATGAGCCAAGCTACGATTGTCAGGTTTTAACTTTCTCTTTGTCAAGCGATTCAATTGAAGGTTTGGATGATGTTGTTTTCACGATCGATCAGATTAATGGTCTTATTTTCAATATCGATTCCATGCCTTATGGAACGATTATCGACGAAAAGGTGATTTGTAATATGACGGTTGCATCGTCTGTTGCGGCCTGTCAGGTAATCCAGGAGGCACTCGGCACAGATACCATCAGCTGGAATTTGACGGATTCGCTGGATTTTACGAAACCGGTAACTTTCATTAATACACTTTGGAACGGTACTACGACTAAACAATATAAAGCCTGGATCAATATTCATCAGGTGGTACCCGATTCGATGAGCTGGTCTTTGTATGCCCAGAATATCGGCGGTGAAACCTTTAAGCAGGAAAAAGTCGTTGTCAGCGAATCAAACGGCAATGAATATTATTATATGTATGCCGAACCTGCTTCCGGCGGAAGTTATCAGTTGTATACTTCGCCTGTTGCTAACGGCAGAAACTGGACAAAACAATCATTATCAGGTTTACCTGCTTCAGGATTGGTGTTGAACCAGCTGACGGTTTACGAAGACCAGATGTATGTGGCTACTGCTGCAGGAGTTCTGTATCAGTCGGCCGATGGTTTAAGCTGGTCGCAGGTCTCAGGCGCTCCTGTTGTAAAAACAATTCTTGGCGCTCTGCATATCAGCAATGATTATACGGCAACCGGTCGTCAGCAGTCGGCTCTGTCTGCCATTATCGAACAAAACGGTTCGCTTCTGTTTGCATCAATGAATAAAACAATGACCTGGACTACGGGCGTATCGGTGTATGCCGGTTTCCCGGTGAGTGGTTTTGGCAGCGTGGGTTATAATTCCATGTTCCGCGACCGCCTGTTGGTTGTTGCCGGACGCGATCAGCAGAACGAATTATTAAATATGTCCTGGTCTACCGACGACGGTTGCAAATGGGCACTGCTTACCGATTTTGATGCGGAACCTTTCGAGAAACAGGAGGGCGTAGCCGTAACCGAATATGATGATCAGCTTTTCATGATCAGCGGTATTAATGCATCGAATATAGCCTCTTCGGCCATCTATTTATCAATAGACGGCGGTATCAGCTGGGCCGAATCGGATACACTGGTGGTTATGCCTCCGAACTTTACCGCACGCGGTTTTGCATCGGTCTATGTAGATGATCAGGATTATATGTATCTTTTCGGCGGAAAAGAAAAAACCGGTTCAAATGTATTGAATCAGATATGGCGCGGACAGATCAATCGTCTGGGCTTTAATAAATAATGCAATTAAGTTTTTTGCTGTATAATTTTATGAAATAAATCACGTTAGGATAGAAGGTGAAGACTCTAAACGATAAGCTTATGATTTTAACTTTCTTCCGACGTATACTTTTTCTTTTTCTGTTTGCAGGAATTTTTACAGCAGCGCAGGCTCAGGAATATAAATATGAAATCGGTGCCATGCCGGGTGCTGCCTTTTATATGGGCGATGCCAACAAAAACGGATTCTTTAAGGATTTAAATCCTGCTTTCGGAGCCGTTTTCCGGTATAATGCCAATTTCAGATGGGCCTTTAAGGCGAATATGACCTGGGCGAAAGTCTCGGGTTCCACTAACGGACAACTGAATGTGTTTCCCAATCATGCGGAAGGTTCATTTAGTCGTAATTTCGTGGATATGGGCGGTCAGATGGAGTTTAACTTCTTTCCGTACAGCGAAAAATATGCGTATGCAAATGCAAAGCGGTTTTCGCCCTATATTTTTGCCGGTCTGGGAATGACCGTTTCGCCTGCCGGAAAATATACCTTTGTAGGACCGAATATTCCGTTGGGAGTAGGCGTGAAATATAAATTGAGAAACAGGATTAATCTGGGATTTGAATTTTCGTTTCGTAAACTGTTCGGCGATGGTTTCGACGTAACAAAAGAGGAAAATGCGTTTCTGGATGATCCCTATCATATAGGAGGCAGCTTTTTGAAGAATAAAGATTGGTATTCTTTTATGCTGTTTTGCGTAAGCTGGGATTTTGGTCCCCGCAATCGAGTTTGTAATAGTATTAACAGTAACAGTAGTTACAGATGAAAACACTATGTCTTTAAAAGATGAAATAGATAAATCCAGATTGCCCGGTCATGTGGCGATTATTATGGACGGAAACGGCCGCTGGGCCAAAGCGAAAGGCAAAGACCGGAGCTTTGGACACGAAGAGGGCGTTGTTTCTGTGCGTAAAGTCGTAGATGCCGCAACACGGATTGGCCTTAAATATCTTACATTATATACCTTCTCTACCGAAAACTGGAATCGTCCGGAAGAAGAGGTGTTGGCCTTAATGAGTCTTTTAGTCGCGGCAATTCATCGCGAAACCCCTGATATGATGAAGAATAATGTACGTCTGATGGCGATCGGTAATCTCGACCGTTTGCCCGAAGATGCTTATAATTCACTTCAGGACTGTATCCGACAGACTTCCGGCAATACGGGAACCACCGTTGTACTGGCACTAAGTTATTCTTCGCGCTGGGAAATTACCGAGGCTGCCCGACAGCTGGCCCGCGATGTACTTGACAAGAAAATTACCCCCAACGATATAACCGAGACAATGATCTCGGATCACCTGACAACAAAAGGTATTCCTGACCCGGATTTGTTGATTCGTACCGGTGGAGAACAACGTGTAAGCAATTTCCTGCTTTGGCAGATGTCTTATACCGAATTCTACTTTACTGATATTTTTTGGCCGGACTTTAGAGAAGAAGAGTTGTATGGAGCTATATTGTATTACCAGCAACGCGAACGTCGTTTTGGTAAAACAAGTGAGCAATTAATCTTATAAAACAATAGCTGTTATATGTACAAAAAAATAGTGCTGTTTTTTATGTTTCTGAGTTATACATTCACACTGTTTGCTCAGGAAACTGACACTACCAAGGTTGAGACACCGGTTGAGTTGCCGGTTATTTCATATTCGTTATCTCCACGTAAATATAAAATTGCGGATATCAAGGTAACGGGTATTAAAAATTATGATGATTATGTATTAATTGGATTTTCCGGTTTATCTGTCGGGGATGAAATTACTGTTCCCGGTGATGAGGTAACAGCTGCTGTAAAACGATTCTGGAAACATGGTCTGTTTTCGGATGTGAAAATTGTGGCCACCAAAATCGAAGGCAACGAGATCTGGCTGGAATTTCAGCTGAAACAACGCCCGCGTATTGCCGAAGTTAAATACCATGGAATCAAAAAAGGTGAACGCGAGGATTTGGAAAATCGCCTCGGTTTACGTAAAGGATATCAGATTACACCGAACCTTATTGACCGTGCCACTGCATTGATCAAGAAGTATTTCGATGGTAAAGGTTTTAAAAATGTTGAAGTTGATATCGTGCAACGCGATGACATCTCTAAAGATGGCGAAGTACTTGTGGATATTTATATTGACAAAAATGAAAAGACCAAAATCCATAAGATCCATTTCTCGGGTAATAGTGCTTTATCGGATCGCGAACTGAAAAAGGCGATGAAGAAAACAAACGAGAAGTTTGACCTGACGAACGACTGGAAATCGAGTGTGCTCGAAATGTTCAGCACCAAGAAGTTTACAACCGAAGAGTATGATAATGATAAACGTAATCTGATCGACAAATACAATGAGAACGGTTATCGTGATGCGGTAATATTGTTAGACAGTGTTGTCAATTATGATGATAAAAAGGTTGATATCTACCTGACGGTTGAAGAGGGTGACAAATATTACCTGAAAGACATTTCGTTTGTGGGAAATACAAAATATCCTACCGAGCAGTTGATGGCTTATCTGGATCTGAAACCCGGCGATGTGTATAATCAGAAAAAGCTGAATGAGCGCCTGAATATGGATGATGATGCAGTATCAAATCTGTATTATAATAATGGATATATATTCTTCAATGCTGATCCGGTAGAGGTGGATCTCGATAATGATTCAATCTCCCTGGAGATTCGTATTCAGGAGGGACCGCAGGCAACCATTAATCGTGTAATCATCAGCGGTAACGACCGCTTGTATGAGGATATCGTTCGTCGTGAACTTCGTACCAAACCGGGTATGTTGTTTAGTCGTGACGACCTGATTCGTTCAACCCGTGAGATTGCCCAGATGGGTCACTTCGATCCTGAAAACCTGGTACCGCAACCTATTCCTGATCCGGATAACGGAACAGTGGATATCCAGTATAATCTGGTATCTAAAGCCAACGACCAGATTGAATTCTCGGCCGGTTGGGGACAAACCGGTGTGATTGGTAAGCTGAGTTTGAAATTTACCAACTTCTCCATGAAGAATCTGTTCAATCCTTCTACTTACAAAGGTATTATACCGCAGGGCGAAGGTCAGACTCTGACATTGAGCGGACAGACCAATGGTCGTTATTATCAGGCTTACAGTGTTTCATTCATGGATCCCTGGTTTGGCGGTCGTCGCCCGAATGCATTTTCGGTTAGTGCTTATTTCTCTAAACAAACTGACGTCAGCAGCAATTACCTGAATAATAACTACTATAATAATTATTATAATCCTTATTCGTATGGTAGTTACGGATATGGCGGTTATGGTAATTATGGTTACGGTTACGGTAATTATGGTAACTATGAGCTGGCTTACGACCCGGATAAATCGATCATGATGTTTGGTGTAGCCATTGGTTATGGTAAACGACTGACTTGGCCTGATGACTATTTCCAGTTTATGGCAACCCTGAATTATCAGTTATATATGATGAAAGACTGGGATTACTTCCTGGTAAATAACGGTAACTGTAATAATATCAACCTCGAATTGAACCTGCAACGTAACTCAATTGATAATCCGTTGTATACCCGTCGCGGTTCTCAGTTCTCTCTGTCGGTTGCAGCAACTCCGCCCTGGTCATTGTGGGATGGAAAAGATTACAAAAACATGAGCGATTACGATGAGCAGAAATTTAAATTCATCGAATATCATAAATGGAAATTCAAGGCAAAAATCTTCTCTCCGCTGGCTCCGCTTACCGTAAAACGTACACCGGTATTGATGACACGTGTAGAGTATGGATTCCTCGGACATTATAATAAGAACAAACGTTCACCGTTCGAAACATTCTATATGGGTGGTGATGGTATGAGTGGATATTCAAGCACCTATGCTACCGAAACCATTGGTTTGAGAGGTTACGAAAATGGAAGTATTGCCGGTAACAATGGTTACAGTTCATACGGATATGCCTATTCTCGTTTATCGATGGAGTTACGCTATCCATTCCTGCTTGAACCTTCATCAACCATTTATGGTCTGGTATTTGTTGAAGCAGGTAATGCCTGGAGAGATATGAAAGATTTCAATCCTTTCGATCTGAAACGTTCAGCCGGTGCCGGTGTTCGTATCTTCCTTCCGATGATCGGTTTGATGGGTATTGACTGGGCTTATGGTTTCGACCGACCGGATTACAGTACTCAGCGAGGTGGTAGTAATTTCCACTTTATTATCGGTACAGAGTTTTAAGACCTATTAAATAGCTAAAAAAAGCAATGAAATTAAATTTTCATTGCTTTTTTGTTTTCATAAACATTGCATTCTCAAAAGTTAACGCTTATTTTTAGGCTAATAATAAACCCTCAGATTATCTTTGTAGTTTGAAAGTTATAAACAATAAATTAAGCTGTATGAAAAAAGTAATTATTTTAGGCTGCCTGTTTGTACTCTGTGCTTTTGCCGGAAATGCACAAAAATTTGCGTTGATTGATATGGAATATATTCTGAATAATATTCCATCCTATGAAATGACCAATGAACAATTGAGCCAGGTTTCAAAGAAATGGCAAAATGAAGTAGATGCGCTCCAGCAGGAGGCTCAGAATATGTATAAATCATATCAGAGTGATTTGGTATTTTTATCTGCTGAAATGAAGTCTAAGCGCGAAGAAGAAATTATTGGAAAAGAGCAGGAAGCTCAGGATTTGAAACGTAAATATTTCGGTCCCGAAGGTGAATTGTATAAAAAGCGTCAAAGTTTGATGAAACCGATTCAGGATGAAATATACAATGCCGTAAAAGAGATTGCCGAAGATAAGGGTTATCAGATGATTATGGATCGGGCAACTTCGATGAATATTATCTTTGCCTCTCCTAAAATTGATATCAGCAACGAAGTCCTGCTAAAATTAGGATATTCGAAATAATTGCGTACATTTGTAAACTATATAAATAGAAATATTGATTAATAATAACATATAATATTTTTTAAGAACATGAAGAAACTGGTTGTTTTTTTGATGATGATGCTTCCTCTGGGTTTATTCGCACAGGAAAAAATTGCGTTGGTTAATCCACAGGAAATTATTGAAGCTATGCCTGAATTTGCTGATATGCAAAAGCAAATGACAGATATGGAAGAGAAGTATAAAAAAGAAATGCAGGTAATGAATGATGAGTATCAAAAAAAATACGAAGATTTCGTTGCACAACAGGAAACTTTAACTGAAAACATTCGTTTGAAAAGAATGCAGGAATTGCAGGATCTTGAACAGCGTACTCAGAACTTCATCCAGATCTCACAGCAGGATTTCCAGAAAATGTATAGTGATCTGTTGATGCCTATCCAGGAGAAAGTAAGAAATGCAATCAACACAGTAGGTGGTGAAAAAGGTTATACTTACATTCTGGATCCGCAGGTAATTCTTTACACAGGTACAGGCTCAATCGATGCTACTCCGTTTGTAAAAGCTAAATTAGGCTTAAACTAATTTTATTTATAAGCATACAATAAAGGATGTCATTTCATGAAATGACATCCTTTATTGTATATATATTTATTCGAGTTTAATATTCCATACATTATGTTTCCAGAACAAGGTCCTATCGGAATTTTCGATTCAGGTTATGGTGGTCTGACCATCTTCGAAAAGATTGCAGAAGCATTGCCGGCCTACGATTATATCTATCTTGGTGATAATGCACGAACACCCTACGGACCGCGTTCTTTTGAGGTTGTCTATCAGTTTACCCGTCAGGCTGTACATAAATTATTTGAAGAGGGCTGCCAACTGGTTATTCTGGCTTGTAATACGGCATCAGCAAAGGCTCTGCGCACCATTCAGCAACAGGATTTACCGCATTGGGATGCTTCAAAACGTGTTTTAGGTGTTATCCGTCCTACAATCGAATATCTGGATACAATCAGTAAGACTAAACATGTCGGCATTTTAGGTACAATCGGAACTATAGCCTCGCAATCTTACGAACTTGAGATTGAAAAGATGTATCCGCATATTCAGGTTTCAGGCGAAGCCTGCCCGATGTGGGTTCCGTTAGTTGAAAATAAAGAATACAACTCACCCGGGGCAGATTATTTTATTCAACAGCATATTAATCATATTTTGAATATCGATCCCGAAATCGATACACTTGTACTGGGATGTACTCATTATCCATTGTTGAAAGACAAAATCGCCAATTATATATCCGATAAAATACAGTTGTTTGAACAAGGTGATTATGTAGCCGATCGTTTAATTGATTATTTACATCGTCATCCGGAAATGGATGCGCGTCTGACTAAATCAGGTTCCCGTCGATTTCAGACCACCGAATCAGCCACAAAGTTTGCGGAAACAGCTTCTGTTTTTCTAAATAAAGAAATAGAAGTAGAACAGGTTGTCATCGATAATGAATAAACAAATACAGGAGATTTTATAAAATGATATTTATCGATCAACCAATATTTCTCTGTTCTGCTTATATCTGATAAATTAAGAAACAACCGGATAGGTTATTCATTTTTTTAATGAATTGAATCCGAATTGAATGATTATTTGATAAATCACCATTCAATATTCTGTCAGGAAATTTGTTTACCGAAAGGAGCCAATGCCAATGCTGCCATTTTGAAATGTTGCATACCAAATGGAATTCCGATGATAGTAATGCAAAAAAGTAAGCCCAATACCAAGTGTGTGATACATATCCAAAAACCTCCGATTAAAATCCAGAATACATTCATTAAAATAGAGATACAACCTCCTGAATTACCATTATCCGTAATATTCTTTCCGAAGGGCCATAAAGCCAATACACCTAATTTAAAAGTTTGCAGACCAAAAGGAATTCCGATGATCGTGATCATCAATACAATACTTGCAATAAAATATTCGAC
>CAMTPG010000019.1 GCA_947074335.1 uncultured Parabacteroides sp. | reverse complement strand
ATAATAATACTTTCAGACGGAAAAAAACGATCCATCCCTTCATAAGCCACGCAAATTTTCCGGGCTTTTTTAGCCAGAATTTTATTGGTAACACCTGCATACGAATTTTGCTCCTGAATCAGTGTGGGAATTTTTGAATTCGAAGCCACCCATAATGTGGGACCACTGGCATAACCGCCTACTCCGATTGCTATATCGGGTTTAAAATCGCGGATAGTCTTTTTAGCCAGTCGCAAACTTTTCAATAACCGGTTAATGACACGGATATTATTAAACAGATTCGATCGATCAAAACCACTGATTGGCAATCCGACAATCTGATAACCGGCCTGAGGCACTTTTTCCATTTCCATCCGGTTCTCAGCACCTACAAATAAAATTTCGGCATCAGGATAACGCTTTTTCAGCGTATTCGCAATAGAGATCGCCGGGAAAATATGTCCTCCCGTTCCTCCGCCACTTATTATGATACGATATGTTTTCTTGTTATCCATAAAATTATTCGCTAAACCGTACTTACAGATTCCTGATAATCTGTTTTATCCTTTGTTCCGGCATTTTCCATAGCCGCATATTCGGGCTGATCATCTGTTATATCACCTGCGGGTAGTGCCTGTTCTGCATCTCCCGTTTCATCCTGCAATTCCTCTTCTTCGCCCATATGAGCTCCAAATCGGCTCACACTTAATATCAGTCCGAAATAGATACATGAAATCACGGTTGAAGTTCCCCCGCGACTCACCAGAGGCATCGGCTGCCCGGTTACAGGAATCAGATTGACAGCTACGGCCATATTTGCCAGCGCCTGTACTACCAGCAGCAAACCACAACCGATAATCAGATATTTGGGAAATAACTTTTCACATTTGCGGGCGATAATGCCAACACGCACCAACAGCCAGATATAAAGTAATAAGACAAAGATACCACCTGCCAGTCCCATCTCTTCGATTATGATGGCATAAATAAAATCCGAATAGGCCTGGGGCAGAAAATCCCGTTGCTGACCATGACCTGGCATCTTACCCAAAACGCCACCACGGGCAATCGCTATTTTTGCATGCGAAACCTGATAATTTTTATCCGTAATTACATAGTCTGCATCCGGATCCAGATTCTTTCCATCTTTAAATTCTGACAATCGGGCCTGCCAGGTTACAAAACGATCAGGGGCATATTTGGCTGCAAAATCTTTCGGTATGAACATCAGTGCGGCTACAAAAGCTGTAACTAAAATCAACAATACAGCGCTCAGTTTAAGCAATCGTATGATCGAGATCTGTCCGATAAAAAGCATTAAAAAGCAAACCCCGAACAACATCACTGCCGTCGAAAAGTTCTCCGGAAATATCAGGGCACAAGTGATAACAACCATGCCCAGAATTATGAAAAAACGTTGTTTTTCGGTAAACAGCGTTCTGCGGCTCAACATAAATGCCACAAATACAATCAAAGATAACTTGGCAAATTCGGAAGGCTGAAACTGAATCCCGAAAATCTCCAGCCAACGGTGCGCATCATTGGCACTGACACCGATAAATGGCGTTAATATCAGCATAATAAGTGATACCGGAAGCAATAATGTTAATGCAGAGAAGAACCGGCAGGGCACATTATGCAGAATCAGAATGCAGACAAAGCCACATAATAAAAAGGAGGCATGTCTGACAATGGGCGCCCAGTGATTGGCATTTTTATAGGCAATCGTACTGGTAGCGCTAAACACCTCTATGACTGATATCAGACATAAAAACATGAATATCAGCCAGACAACCCGATCTCCTTTAAATAATTTATTTGCCAACTCCATAACACCTGTGTATTATAAATTTAAAACGCACTGTTTAAACTGTTTACCACGATCTTCGTAGCTGGTAAACAGATCGAAGCTGGCACAACAGGGCGATAACAATACCGTATCACCTTTCTGAGCCAGCTGATAAGCTTTTGATACACATTCTTCCATAGAATGCACATCCGCAATCACCGGTACTTTACCATCGAAGAAGGCATGCAGTTTACTGTTATCCACACCCAGGAAAAGCAGAGTATGCACTTTGGTTTTTACCAGCTCTTCGATTTCGGTATAATCATTGCCCTTATCCGTTCCGCCCAGAATAAGTACAACCGGCGTATTGATACTTTGCAAAGCATACCAGCAGGAATTCACATTGGTGGCTTTCGAATCGTTGATATAATCCACACCACGTACACGTGCCACCTTCTCGAGTCGGTGTTCAACACCTGCAAAATCACTCAGAGAGGCACGAATATTATCATCATGAATATCTACCAGTTTGGAAGCTATTCCGGCGGCCATCGAATTATTTAAATTATGCTTTCCGGATAATGCCAAAGAATCTTCATCCATAATAAATGTCCCTTTCGATGTTTCAAATATAATTTCTTTATCCTTTGTATAACCTTTTACATCCGTATCCGGGTTTTCGGCAAACGGATATAATGTAACCTGCAGATTTCTTTTTCTCAGCTCTTCGCGAATGATCGGATCATCATTCCAGAAAATAAAAGCATCTTCTGCCGTTTGATTCTGCAAAATACGAAATTTCGAATTAATATAATTCTGCATTTCATAATTATAACGATCCAGATGATCGGGAGTGATATTCAGTAAAACAGCGATGTCGGCTTTAAAGTCGTACATATTATCTAACTGAAAACTACTCAGCTCAATCACATAAATATCGTGCGGATCCTCAGCCACCTGCAACGCCAGGCTATTCCCCACATTGCCGGCTAATCCGACATCCTTACCGGCCGATTTCAAAATATGATAAATCAGCATGGTTGTGGTGGTCTTCCCGTTGCTTCCCGTAATACAAATCATTTTTGATCCGGTATAACGGCCTGCAAACTCAATCTCGGAAAGTATCGGTATACCTGCCGCTTTGATCTCTTTAATAATCGGTGCCTTATCCGGAATGCCCGGACTCTTAATTATTTCGTCTGCATTCAAAATGCATTTTGCTGTATGTTGTTTTTCTTCCCAGGGAATCTGATGCGCATCCAGCAATGCCTTATATTGCGGTTTGATCGCCGAAAAATCGGAAACAAAAACATCAAAACCCTGTTTCTTTGCCAGCACGGCTGCTCCGGCTCCGCTTTCTCCCGCACCCAGTATAACTATTCTTTTCATGTCTGTTACCTCATTTTTAATGTTACAATGGCCATGGCTGCCAGAATAATACCGATCAGCCAGAAACGAACCACAATTTTTGATTCGGGAATCACATTAAAAGGTTTCTGAAAAGCAGCCTGAATACCTGCATTTCCCGGTTTTTGAAAATGATGATGCAAGGGTGTCATTTTAAAAACCCGCCGGCCTTCACCATATTTTCGTTTTGTATATTTAAAATAGCCTACCTGAATCATAACCGACAAACTTTCAACCAGAAAGATGCCGCAAAAGATTGGTATCAATAATTCTTTGCGGATAATAATGGCAAACACAGCGATGATTCCGCCCAGCGTCAGACTGCCTGTATCACCCATAAACACCTGTGCCGGATAAGAGTTATACCACAAAAATCCGACCGTGGCACCGACAAATGCAGCGGCAAATACCACAAGCTCTTCCGCTCCCGGGATGAACATGATATTCAGAAACGATGAAAACTGGAAGTGAGACGACATATAGGCTAATATACCCAATACCACCCCGATTATGGCCGAGCTTCCGGCCGCCAGTCCGTCGAGTCCGTCCGTCAGATTGGCTCCGTTGGAGACTGCGGTTACTACAAACACCGTCATAACCACAAATACCAGCCAGGCCAGCTCCTCTTTATAATCGCCTGCCCAGCTCACCAGTTGGGCATAATCGAAATTATTATTCTTTACAAACGGTATTGTCGTTTTGGTTGATTTTGTCTCTTTGGCATGATAATGTACATTCTCTATGCCTTCGGAGTTGCGCACTTCCATATTTTCAATAATCACCACATCAGGACTGATAAATAACACCATGCCTACAATTAATCCCAGGCCCGTTTGTCCGATAATCTTGAAACGTCCCTTCATCCCCTCTTTATTTTTCCGAAATACTTTGATATAATCATCGGCAAATCCCAGTGCACCCAGCCAAAGTGTTGTGAAGAGCATCAATAATACATAAATATTCGTTAAGCGTGCGCAAAGTAAAACCGGAATAACAATAGCGATAATAATGATAACACCGCCCATTGTAGGAGTCCCCTTTTTACTCATTTGTCCTTCCAGTCCCAGATTTCGCACCGTCTCTCCAATCTGAAGACGCTGCAGATAATCAATAATCCGGCGACCGATCGCCGTAGAAATAAACAAAGAGAGAATCAGTGCCAGCCCTGAACGGAAAGAGATGTATTTAAACATTCCCGCACCCGGCATATCCAGCTGATCCAAAAAATTAAACAAATAATATAACATCGTTAATCTGCTTTCTTTTACATACAATTATTTACGCTGAGCCTCAAAAAGCTCCATCAACTTCTCACGATCATCAAAATGATGTTTTACACCCTGAACATCCTGATAATCTTCATGTCCTTTACCGGCTATCAGGATCACATCCCCCTTCCGGGCCAGTTTTACAGCCGTTTTAATAGCCTGTGCACGATCGGTGATACTCAAAGTCTGCTCCATCTCTTCATGAGACAGGCCGGCCTCCATATCCCGGATAATCTCTTCGGGCACTTCAAAGCGCGGATTGTCGGAGGTCAGAATCAGCTGATGACTCAGTTTGGCTGCCTCTTTCGCCATAATCGGACGTTTCCCTTTATCCCGATTTCCGCCGCAACCCACAACCGTGATGATACGGCCGTTATTCTCCAACACTTCGGCTATGCTGTTTAATACATTAACTAACGCATCGGGAGTATGGGCATAATCCACAATGGCCGAATAACCTAAAGGCGAACGCATAGTCTGGAAACGGCCCGAAACCGGATGCAGATTACTCAATACCAACAGTACCTCATCCGGTTGTTTACCCAGCGAAACGGCCGTTCCGTAAACAGCCAGCAGGTTATAAGCATTAAAACGACCCACAAAACGAGTCATAATCTCGCGTCCGTTAATAATCATTTCGGTCCCCTCAAAATGAGACTCTAATATTTTTCCCTTGAAATCGGCCAGCGTTCTGAGCGAATAGGTTAATTTCCGGGCTGCCGTATTCTGCAACATCACCATACCGCTCTTATCATCCAGATTAGTCAGTGCAAAGGCTGAAGCCGGCAAAACATCAAAAAATCCCTTTTTGGCTTTCAGGTAATTATCTACCGTTTTATGATAATCGAGGTGATCGCGGGTAAGATTGGTAAAGATACCACCGGCAAATGTGAGTCCGCTGATACGCTGCTGACTTACAGCATGCGAGCTTACCTCCATAAATGCATATTCGCAGCCGGCTTTCACCATCTGATCCAGCAACTGATAAAGCACTACCGGATCGGGGGTGGTATGATCTGTGGGATAAGCCGTATCGTCCACATAATTGCATACAGTGGAGAGCAAACCGGTTTTATGACCCATGATGCGAAACATATCATAAAGCAGAGTGGCAATGGTTGTCTTTCCGTTGGTCCCCGTTACGCCGACAAGTTTCAGTTTGGATGTCGGATCATCATACCAGGCCGATAAGATTTCGCCCAGTGCCTGTGCGGCATGGTCCACACGAATATAGGTTACGGTATCCGACTGTGCACTTTCTGCCGGCATCGTTTCGCAAACAATGGCTGTGGCACCCAGCGAAACAGCTTTATCTATAAACGAATGTCCGTCGACAACTGTTCCGGGGATCGCCACAAACAGCGAGCCGGCCACACATTTTCTGGAATCCGATTCGACGGATGTTATATTTTTATCCAACTGACCAATCGTCTGAATACATTTCAACGATTGAATAAGCTTCTTTAATATCATTTTACTTTAATGTTAATGCAATTGTTCTACCTTTTGTAATTTTTGTTCCCGGAGCAACCGACTGGGATGTAACACGCCCCAATCCGTTTACAGTCACTTTCAATCCTTTACTTTCCAATATGTAAACAGCATCTTTTGCTCCCATTCCCGTTACATTCGGCACCAACCCCTCTTTTATCGGCAGCGATTTCAGTACAAGTCTGTCCGATTCATCCTGTCGTGCTGCGGTAAACCAGGGATCATCGCCCGATTCATCGTCCGTTTTTATATTCAGTTCATCCAGTACATAGGCCATCTCTCTGCCATCGCCGTATTTGGGTACAGGCAGTAAAACAGCGGTTGAATCCGGCTCCATGTGACGAACATTCAAAGCCACAAAATTGGCATACACCTTTTCGGCAATCGATTTACAAACACCTCCGGCCATGGTTCCACCCGAAGGATAACCGATACGCGGCTGGCGGATCACCACGATGCAGGAGTATTCAGGTTCATCCGCCGGAAAATAGCCGCAGAAGGAAACCTGATGACCGGCCTGCCGGTAAACACCTCCCGATGCAATCTGTGCCGTACCGGTTTTTCCGGCTATCCGTACAGCATCCGAATAAACAGCCTTTCCGGTTCCCTCTTCCACAACACCCAGCAGCATACTTTTAATAATCTCCAGGGTGGGTTTTGAACAAATGGATTCGCGAATCACCTCCGACGAGAATCGTTTCACGGTTTTACCATTATGCGTAATCTCTTTGGTGAATACCGGTCGAACCATTTTACCGTTGTTGGCTATCGCATTATAAAAAGCCAGCGTATAGATCGGAGGTATCTGGGTTTCGTATCCGAACGACATCCAGGGAAGCGTTGTTTTCGACCAGTAATGAACCGAATCCGTCGGGCGTCGTATTTTTGCCCGTCCGGCACCGGGGATTTCAAGTTTCAGATCCTCAACCAATCCCAGCCGGTACAAACCATCCACAAATTTTCCGGGATTATCATCATATCCTTTCAGAATGGTTTTAGCCACACCGATATTCGAAGAATTCCAGATGGCCTGTTCTACCGAAATCCGTCCATATCCCCCTTTGTTGGCATTATGGTCAGTCATCCGGCTCCCTTTACACATATAAATCCCGTTGCCGGTATTTACCGTATCACCCGGCTGGCACACACCATCATCGAGGGCTACCATGATCGACGCCACCTTAAAGGTAGATCCGGGCTCGGTTTCATCGGCCACGGCATGATTCTTTGTCTCGCCATACACGCCGGTACGGATACGGGCCAGATTGGCAATACCCTTGATCTCGCCGGTTTTCACCTCCATCACGACAGCCGTACCCGATGCCGCATCAATTTTCTTCAACATATCAACCAGCGATTTCTCTACAATATCCTGTATATCGATATCGATGGTTGTTGTAATATCCATTCCGTCAACGGGTTCCACCTCGATCACATTGGTCCATCCGCCACCCAGACGGCGCACTGAACTCAGACCGGCTTCGCCGCGAAGCAGACTGTCGTATTGTAATTCGAGTCCGTTCTTCCCTTTACTCAATCCGGTTTTCGGATCAATATCGCCATACACATCACCGATTGTTCGCGAAGCCAGCGAACCGAAAGGCTTCTGTCGCTGCACCATCTCTTTGGAATAGAAACCGGTTTTAAAACGTCCCAGACGTAAAAAAGGATATTTCCGGATCTCTTTTAAATCCGAATAAGACACTTTGCCGGCATACAACGGGTATTGCCTGTTCTTACTCTTTAATCCTTTCAGAATATGATTTTTGTAACCGGCAGGTGTGCGGTCTCTCAGCTTTTTGGAAAGATAAACGGATAAGGAATCCACGCCGTTACGTTGCGAATGCAGAAGTGTATCCAGACTATTCCATTTAGAGCCCGGCTCTAAAAAACAATCTGCACTAAAATCCATATAGAGATAATAGCGCGGTACGCTGGTAGCCATCAGCTTTCCGTCGTTCGAGTAGATATTGCCGCGACTGGGCATCACCAACCTATCGGGACGTTTCTGCTTTTCGGCAATCGTCAGCCATTTCTCGCGCTCTACAAAAGCGGTATCACAGGCACGAACCACGATCCCTACTGCCACAATGCCGAGCAGCACCACAACAATAAAGTAATTCAGAATAATCCGGTTACTCTTTATCTTAGGATCTTTTTTTTCGTTCGTATCCGCCATAACTATTTATACAATTCGTAAGGAGGTTGTTTGGCCGGCTCCAAATCAATGCCCTGGTCCTCGATCAATGATTCTATTTGCGATTGCCGGCTGTTGCTTGTCAGCTCTGTTGATATGGATAATGCTTCGAATCGCACATCCTTCAACTGCTGTTGCAGCCGGTCTATATCTTTCAGTTTCTGCATACAGGTATACCGGTTACCGATAAAGAAGAAGATCAGCACCACAATCAGTACAATCATCTTCGTATGCTTTAAAATAAAATCCTCTTTTAAAATTCCCCCGCCTAAAATATAGATGAGGGAAAAACGTTTTCCCTTTTTTCTGTCTTGTCGGTTTTCCATATGCGATAAAAACTAATCCGTTTAAATCACCCGCTCGGCAATACGCAGCTTGGCACTGCGCGAACGCGGATTGCGCTCGATCTCATCCCGCGAGGGAATGATCACCTTATTGTTGATCAACCGGAAAGGCGATTTAACATTACCATAAAAATCCTGCTCTACCTTACCTTCGAAATTGCCTGTCTTCAGAAAATTCTTCACCAGACGATCTTCGAGCGAATGGTAGGTTATCACTACCAGACGGCCGCCTGTTTTCAACACTTGCAGTGATTGCTGTAACAGTTCACGCAGCACACGCATCTCGTCGTTCACCTCAATGCGCAGCGCCTGAAAGGCTTGTGCCAGAAACTTTTTCTCCTTATCTTTTCCCGAGAAGGGTTTTAATATCTCCAGAAAATCGCCGATGGTCTGAACCGGTTTTTCCTGACGTGCCCGCAGAATGGCCGAAGCCAGGCGTCGCGCCGTTTTAATCTCGCCATAGTAATAAAACAGATCAGCCAGCTGCTCTTCGGTATAGCTGTTCAGGATATCGGCCGCCGTTTTACCGGCACGCATATTCATACGCATATCCAGTGCACCGTCGAAACGGAACGAAAATCCGCGGTCTTTGTCGTCAAAGTGATGCGACGAAACACCCAGATCGGCCAACAGACCGTCTACTTCGCCCAACACACCGTGATAACGCATGAAATTATATAAGTAGCGGAAGTTGCTGCGCACAAAAACAAAATGCTCATCGGCCGGGATATTATGTTCGGCATCGGCATCCTGATCGAAGCCAAACAGCAGACTGTCGCCTTCGAGTCGTTTCAGGATTTCGCGCGAATGACCGCCACCCCCGAATGTTACATCCACATAAATGCCGGGTGATTTAATATTTAATCCCTCCAGACTTTCCTGTAGTAATACCGGAACATGATAACAGTTTTCCTTTTCTTCCATTTCACTCACGACTATGTTAAACCTATTGTTAAATAAAGTACCCCTACCATGCTGATAGCAGCAGAATTACCCTATTATCTGGTAAAAGTACACATTTCTTAATGGAACAGCCAAGTATTATAAAAGAAAAGTAATAAAAAGTTTTCAACAAGTAAAGGCCATTATTCCGTGAAAAGAATAACGACCTGTTAAATTGTCCGTTTTATCGGATTTCCGGTATTATCGGATAATGAATGAGCTGCCGGAAAGAAGATTCGGTTTTATATAAAAATGCTAAAACTTATATTGCAGACGAACAGTCAGCACATCGTCTTTGCGGTCTTTTTCGTAGCCGGTTACAAAACGGCTGGTTTCATTGAAATTCTTTTCGTAATAGACCTGCAACCGGATATGTTTATTAAAATGATACAAACCACCTATCCCGATTGTGCTCATTTTGATATCTGTGGCAGAGGTGAGCGTGCCATCCACACCGATCTGATTGCCTTTCAGTTTTGTGTTCGGATCGTACACATCAAATTTGAAAACAGCCGAAAAGGGTGTGGTACCGATATCCTGCACCAGATAACCGAAATAACCCATAAACGGACGTTTAAACAAACTGTTGGCCGGCAGATCTTCCGGGCGGTTTCCGCTGTTCGGGCTCCGGCTGCTTGTCGCTGTTCCGGGCTGCGTTCCCATCAGCCATTCGGCACGCAGTGTAGTACGGCCCCAGCCGTTTTTGAAGGAAAATTCGCCATTCAGTCCGAAGTATTCGCGCTTCATAAATGAGCCGGCTTCGGCACTGCTTACACCGACATAGGTTTTCCCTTCGAGCTGATACCAGGTATTTGTAGGATTGTAAACGCCACCCCGATAATAAGAGACTCCCAAACCCCACTTGGCCCAGTTGCCAATATCTTTTTTGGCACTCAGATGCCCGATAAAATCTTTGTAATTATCTGTTTCGCGATTGATGCTGTTACCGGCAAACAGACCGGCATCGAGGCGAAGAAAACTCAGCGGACTCGACGCTTTGGTTCGCAGAGAGACCATGGCACCCACATCACGTTCGTCAGGAAAAAAATACTGAATAATCATGGCGCGTTCCGGCGATTCGAGTGTACTGGTAGAATAACCGATCTCATGACCGAAAGGGCGATTGAACACACCCACCAGCAACTGGCAGCGTTTATTCCAGGGATCTTTAACACCTATATATAAATCACGAAAACTCACCCCTTTATCATTGGCTTCGAGCTGAATAGCACCGGTTCCGATGCCATCATCATAAGCCACTTTGAGTCGGCCGCGACGAATCCCGATACGATTAAAACCGGTATCCATATTCTCATTTTTATCGCCCACTTTCAAAGAAGCATCCTGCTGTCCGTACTGATATTGTGCCTGAATATAGCCTGTGATTTTGATTTTGTTAAGGGCTTTGACCGTTTTATCTAACCATTCTACTTTTTGAGATAAAGAATCAACCTGAGCATCGAGCTGATTTATCTCCTTTTGTTCCGCTGCTTCCTGAGCATTACCCAGAAAAGGAACGAGTGCCATGCAACACAGCACCAGCCATTTTCCAATTTTCATTCTAAATTTGTTTGTCACTTTTTGTATTGCAAATTAACAAAGTATTTATTTCATCGATAAAACAGAGCTGTTACATTTCTGTTACAGTCTGTTTCTGCCCGTTTAATAAAAAGCTGATTCTAATAACATTATACAATATACATATATTATAACCTAATTTAGCAGTGATTTGTTTGATCAGATATTAAAACAGTGACGGAATGTTAATTAATTAACATCCGGTTATATCCGGTGAAAGTGGAAAATAACAAAAGAAAAACACTTCGCAAGGGCATTTTAATCCCTTCATAAGGGAATTAAAATGCTTTATGAAGGGACAAAATTTGCCTTGCAAACCCTTTCTCTTTTCAAAAAAAGAGCAGATAGCAATGCATAAAAAAAGAGACTGTCCGATCAACGAACAGCCTCTTTATATGAATTATAAATCTGCGATTTATTTTTTATTGGCTTCAACCCATTTGCGTGCATTTACAAAACCTTCGATCCACGGAGTAACCTCGTCGGTCACTTTGCGATCGGCAGGATAGTAACCACACTGCCACGGGAAGATGGCGCGTTCAGGGTGCGGCATCATCGCCAGATGACGACCGTCGGCAGAACATACACCGGCAACCGACCAGGGCGAACCGTTCGGATTAGCCGGATAACCTTCGTAGTTGTATTTAGCCACAATGTGGTAATCTTCCTCTTTGTAAGGGAATGCAAATTTACCTTCACCGTGAGCCACCCAGATACCCAGTTTTGATCCGCTCAGCGAGCCGAACATGACCGAATTATTTTTCGGGATTTCGAGCGATACGAAGTTCGATTCGAATTTATGCGAATCATTATGAAGCATCTTGTGTTTCTGATCGTGTTCCGGATAAATCACACCCAGTTCAGCCATCAACTGACAGCCGTTGCAAATACCCATACTCAGTGTATCGGGACGCGCATAGAAGTTATCGAGTGCTTTTTTAGCCTTCTCATTGAAGAAGAAACCGCCGGCCCAGCCTTTGGCAGAACCCAGTACATCCGAGTTAGAGAAACCACCCGAGTAAACCACGAAGTTCACATCTTCGAGTGTTTCGCGACCCGAAGCCAGGTCAGTCATATGTACATCCTTCACATCGAAACCGGCCAGATACAAAGCATAAGCCGTTTCACGTTCACACTGGCTGCCTTTTTCGCGAATCACAGCCGCTTTAATGCCGCTGGCCGATTTACGATCGGCGGTCAGGCCGTACGAGCTGAGTTTACCGGTGAAGTTTTTATTGTATTTGAATTCGAGCGGCTGCATTTTGTAGTTTTCAAAACGGTTGCCCGCACAAACATTGCCACTCTGTTTGATATCCAGTTTGTAAGATGATTCGTACCATACATCGCGCATATAATCAATACCGAAATGATACTGTGCATCGCCTTTGGTTACCAGAATATGACGCTCGGTAGTTGGTTTGGCAATTACTGCAAATCCCACACCCGCTTCGTTCATCAGAGTTTCGAACGCTTTCTTCTCTTTCACCTGTACCAGAATACCCGGATTTTCGGCAAACAGAATCTTCACGATATCCTGCTCAGACAACGCATCCAGATTTACCTCCAGACCGCCTTCCACATTGGCAAAACACATTTCGAGCAAAGCGGTAATCATACCACCGGCCGAAATATCGTGACCGGCAAGAATCAGATTCTTTTCGATCGCCTCCTGAACGGCATTAAACGCATCGCGGAAATATTCGGCATCTTTCACGGTTGGCACCTCATCGCCCAGTTTATTTAAAATCTGTGCAAAAGCAGAACCGCCCAGCTTCATGCTATCGAATGAGAAATCGATATAATATACCGCACTGTTTTTATCGTGAGCCAGTACGGGCGAAACGATTTTCTTCACATCGCTTACTTCGGCACCTGCCGAGATAATCACCGTACCCGGAGCGATTACTTTATCATCGCCATACTTCTGAGTCATCGACAACGAATCTTTACCTGTCGGGATATTGATTCCCAGTGAGCAGGCAAAATCAGAAGCAGCCTCTACCGCATTGTACAGACGGGCATCTTCGCCTTCGTTACGACAGGGCCACATCCAGTTGGCACTCAGCGAAACGCCGTCGAGCTGATCAGCCAGCGGAGCGAAAACGATATTTGTCAGTGATTCGGCAATGGCCATCACAGAACCGGCAGCCGGATCAACCAGCGCCACCTGCGGTGCATGACCGATTGAAGTAGCGATACCTGCATTGCCGCGATAATCGAGCGCAACGGCTCCGAGGTCGCTCAACGGCAACTGCAATTCGCCCTGACACTGCTGGCGCGCCACTTTACCGGTAACCGAACGGTCTACCTTGTTGGTCAACCAGTCTTTACAAGCCACGGCTTCAAGCTGCAGTACATTTTCCAGATAGTGATGCAATTCGGATGTTTTGTAAACAACCGGTGCAAAATGTTCTTCTACCGTAGAGTCGGTCATTACTGTACGCGGCGGTTTACCAAACATATATTCCAGTTTGATGTCGATCGGTTTTTTACCGTCAGCCTGTTCGAAAACAAACTTCATGTCGTTGGTCGTTTCACCCACCACATACATCGGCGAACGCTCGCGCTCGGCGATACGGCGTACACGCTCTACATCTTTTTCTTTCATCAGCAAGCCCATACGCTCCTGACTTTCGTTACCCACAATCTCTTTGGCCGAAAGTGTAGGATCGCCAACAGGCAGCTGGCTCATATCAATACGTCCGCCGGTAGCTTCCACCAGTTCTGATAAACAGTTCAGGTGACCGCCTGCGCCGTGGTCGTGAATCGAAATAATCGGATTTTCGTCTGCTTCGGCAATGGCACGGATCACGTTAGCTGCACGTTTCTGCATCTCCGGATTGGCACGCTGCACGGCATTCAGTTCGATACCGCTGGCATACTGACCTGTATTTACAGAAGATACGGCGCCGCCGCCCATACCGATACGATAATTATCGCCACCCAGAAGAACCACTTTTTCGCCCGGTTCGGGAGTACCTTTCAGTGCATCGCACAATTTACCGTAACCTACACCGCCGGCAAGCATGATTACTTTGTCGTAAGCATATTTCTTCTGATTCTCGGTATGTTCGAATGTCAGCACCGAACCACAGATCAGCGGCTGACCGAATTTGTTGCCGAAATCGGAAGCACCATTAGATGCTTTGATCAGGATCTGAGCCGGAGTCTGATACAGCCACGGACGCGGATCGAGAATTTTCTCCCATTCGCGGGCCTCTTCGGTACGTGGATACGAAGTCATATACACCGCTGTTCCCGCAATCGGCAACGAAGCTTTACCTCCGCCCAGACGGTCGCGAATCTCGCCACCCGTTCC
Source organism: uncultured Parabacteroides sp. (assembly GCA_947074335.1). Classification (GTDB taxonomy): domain Bacteria; phylum Bacteroidota; class Bacteroidia; order Bacteroidales; family Tannerellaceae; genus Parabacteroides. The sequence goes on along the minus strand of CAMTPG010000019.1, from coordinate 1,531 downwards.
GGTAGCCGCGCCGTTGAAAGGCTCAACGGTTGTAGGGAAGTTGTGTGTTTCGGCTTTCAGCGAAATCACGGTTTTAATGTCTTTCACCTGATAGAAATCGGGTTTGTCGCCACTTGCGGGTGCAAACTGTTCTACCACCGGACCTTCATTGAAAGCCACATTATCTTTATAGGCCGAAACCAGTTTATTCGGATTCTCGGCCGATGTTTTCTTGATCAGATTGAACAGAGAACTTTCTTTCTCTTCCCCGTCGATCACGAATACGCCGCCAAAAATTTTATGACGACAGTGCTCAGAGTTTACCTGAGAGAAACCGAACACCTCACTGTCGGTGAGCTTACGTGCCAGTTTTTCGCTTACTTCATTCAGATAGTCGATCTCTTCCTGACTCAGTGCCAGTCCCTCCTGCAGATTATAGGCCTGCAGATCGTCGATATACAAAATTTCGTCGGGTTGTTTACTAATGGTAAAAAGCTTTTGATCCAATCCGTTGTAGATGCGTTGCAACATCGGATCGTGTTCGGCGTTTTCAGACTTTACGGGGAAATACTCTTCGATACGTGTAATTCCGGTTAAGCCCATGTTCTGGGTAATTTCTACCGCATTGGTACTCCAGGGAGTAATCATTTCCCGACGCGGACCTACATACCAACCTTTCAGCTCTTCAGCTTCTACAGGGGTTGCCTCACTAAATAACCAAACCAATTTTTTGATATCTTCCGGAGAGAAAGCATGCGCAGCCTCAACAGCCAGCACGGTCTTCGTTGGAGATTGAAAGAATAGAATCATATTGTTGATTTATTAATTGAATTCCATTAATAGAGTGCAAAGATAACAATTATAAAGGAGATAGGAATCTAACAGTCGTATTTTTAGATAAAAACACGTTAAAAACAGCCCGCAAACCGCGGTTATACCCCGCTTTTTAACATCAAATTGTTAAACAATCTAATCAACCCTCTGTTTTAACAATAAACAGAATCCATAAACAGCCACATCTTCGGGTATGAAAAATCTGCTATTCCGGGCCATGCTCTGCATCAGTGCATTGCTATTTATCACTTTATCTTCGTGCGACGGCGGCGATGAAAAACCACGCCACGATTTGATCTCGACAATCGATTACACGACCGAAATCGACGGCAGTCGTTATACCTGGAGCTATGCCTTTACCTACACCAGCCGGAAAATGGAGTCGGTAACCATTACCAGCACTTATTCGGCACTGATTAAAACATACAATTTCAGCTATAATCCGCGCGAAATCGAGCTGACTGTCTCGACCACAAATAATCCCGATATCATCAATCAGCCCGACAATACACTCACGCTGCAACGCAATGTAATGGGTTATGTGGAGTCGCTTTCGGGATTGTACGAAACCTACGGATACGAATTTCAGTATTCGACCCGCGGCTATCTGACATCGGCTTATCAGACTACCGGCAATAACATCAACGAATCGTTCCGGTATTACTATGATAAAAACAACAACCTGCTGAGCGGCGGCATGATTACCGGCACCGACAGT
>CAMTPG010000018.1 GCA_947074335.1 uncultured Parabacteroides sp. | reverse complement strand
GGTATAATATCTTCCCGCATCCACAGCTGGCGATCGAACGAAAGTCCGCTCTGCGTTACTGCCGCGTAAGCCAGTGTTGTCATGCCTATTCCGCCTGCCGCAACCGATTTATGATAATTATAAAGCATCTCCGACGGGCGATTACCCGGACACATGCTTTCGAAAGCTGCTGCCCGGATAGTACGGTTGCGTAATGTAAGCGGTCCGATCTTAGCCGGAGTAAAAAGTACAGATTCCTGATTCATTTTATTTATATAAGTTCTTTCAATATCAGATTGATGTTATTTATTCTGATTATTTAATATATCACCAATTAAGCCGGATAACAAAATTAGCCGGAATAATATAATTAAAACGATAAAGCTGAATGGAATTTATAAAATAATTCAATCTGAATAGCCTCATTAACTAAAAAACGTTCAACTAAACAAGACAGCTTTATCAAACCAAAATAATTCAATCCGTTCAAATCCGGTTTGTTAAATGAATTCTCTCATTATAAATTTAATCCTTTTAATAAATAAAAGGTATAATACGTTTCCGGTTTCCCACTTCAGCACCAAACATTTTCTTATATTGATGATAAATCGTATTTGCGCGTGGTACAAGATTTGCAAAAGTCCACCAGGCAAATACAGCCCCGCTCAGACTCCATGTTAAAATGGCAAAACCGCACCATTCAAGCAATTCCCCGAAATAATTGGCCGAAGTTACATAGTTAAACATGCCGCCTTTGGGCAGATAATGACCTGTATCGCCCGGCTTGCGCAAATGGCGGATGATATAATCGGATTGCCAGTTAATCAGCATTCCTGCAAAAAACAGGATTGTACCAATAATAAATTGCGGAGAGCAGAGCCATGAAGCGGTATATTGATAGGCAGGGGCCAGATGAAAAACCCATTCACCCTGCATAAACCCATTCAATACATTAAATACAATGCCCATGCTCATAATTCCTATCGGCATCCGGCTATTTCCTTTGATCAGCAACGGAAAAATAAAAGAGCGCTGAAAATAATGAATTTCAAAAAAGAGGAATATCAGCAACGGTACCGGTTCGAACCGTCGGTCCGAATAAAACCATAACAAAAACATCACGATAAAAACCGGAGCTTCCATCAATACCCAGGCCACACGGTTAGGTAAACTTATTCCCCATTTTTTATCGAAAAACATGCCATAACCTGCTTTAACGAAATAAAGCGCGACGAAAACAATCGCCGCGATTATACTCATAACCAATAAAAATATCGAAAAAGGATGCATTCTGATATTTAAATGGTTTTTTCAATATTCCAGACAAATGCCCGCAATCCCTGAGCTTCGGTTTCCTGATCCATTTCGTGTAAAATGGATAGAAAATGATCTACTTTCTCTTCGGGAACCATCGTAATGATAGCTGAATTCATTGTAGGCCAGGCATGATTACCATAATGCGGCTCTCCGGTTTTAGAGCCGCGTCCCTGCACTTCGTTCCAATAGCTGAAGCCACGTATGTTCTGCCTATCCATCGCCTGTATAATCATTTCATAATAGGCCTGATTGAATGTTATAAAGATCGCTTTCATGCTAATGATTTTTTTAATTTATTTTTATTCTTACGATATAGACGTGCCATTTTACGACGTTTGAAATAAACGCCATTGCCGGCAAATACGCAATATACTACCGGTACGATAATTAATGTAATCAGTGTAGACGCTGATAAACCCCAGGCTACCGTCATACCCATCGATTTCCACATCTCGGAACCTTCGCCTGTACCGGTTGCCATCGGAATCATACCCAGAACAGTAGTCAGTGTAGTCATCAATACCGGACGCAAACGTGATTTTCCTGCTGTATTTACTGCCGTAATCACACTCATTCCCCGCTCACGACAAAGAATGGTATAATCAATCAATACAATACCGTTTTTCACCACAATACCCATCAACATGATCACTCCGATCAATGCCATTACGCCAAGCGGCGTTCCGGTAATCGACAGACCGAGAATAATACCCGTAATGGCAAACGGAATAGAGAACATAATCACAAACGGATCGGTTAGTGATTCAAACTGTGCTGCCATAACAATAAATACCAAAATGATAATCAATACCATCAAAATTCCAAGATCCCGGAATGTCTCCTGTTGATCTTCGAATGTACCGGCAATCTGCCAGCTTACATCCGATGGGATATCAATGGTTTTCATGGCATTATTTACTTCATCTACCAGTTCACTCAGAGCTGTACCCTGTGCAACAACTGCCGAAACAGTAATAATACGTTCACGATTTTTACGCTCAATAGTTGGAGGTGTCATCCGTTCCACTACATTGCCTAAATCGCGGATGCGGATGCCTTGTCCCGAGTTATTATAAATAATGATGTTTTCCAAATCTTCCAGTGATTCGCGATATTCGGGTGCATAACGCACTTTGATATCATATTCATCACCATCTTCGCGATATTTAGAGGCTGTTGATCCATTGACGCGATTTCGTAAATAGCCCGAAGCCGTAGAAATATTCAGTCCGTTCATAGCCAGTTTTTCGCGATCAAAATCTACCTGATATTCAGGGATGTAATCTTTACGACTTACATTCACCTGCGAACAGCCCTTCAATCCTCTCAGTTTTGCAGCTACTTCGGCAGCTACCACATCAGACTGTGCAAAATCGAAACCGTAAATTTCCACATCCACAGCCGATTGTCCGCCCATAGAACCCTGGCTACCGCCGGCCAAAACTTCAAACTCCTTAATTTCTGAATAGAGTGAAAGATCGCCACGCATCAATTCGCAAATTTCGAGCAGACTGCGTTCACGATCGCCCACACTTTGCAAATTAATATTGAACGAAATGATATGAGTACCATTATCACTCATCTGTGCAAATGTATTATCTGTATCGGCCTGGCCTTCGGTAAAGTTACAAACCAGAATTTCCGGATACTTTTCACGGAATTGTTTATCTATACGTAAAGCCAAATCTCTGGAAATGTCCTGACGCGTTGCAATGGGTAATTCGATATTAACGCCGATACGGGCATTATCCTGTGTAGGGAAAAATTCGGTCTTTACAATCGGAATCAGACAAATAGTTGCAGCAAAAACCATGAATGCCAGTAAAATTACGGTTTTACGATGGCGTACAGACCAGTTAAGCAATTTGCCATAACCTATATCCAGTCCGTGTAATGCTTTATCGATAGGAGTAAAGAATAAAATATATAATTTACCCTTATGCGGATCCAGTTTCAATAATTGTGAACAAAGCATCGGTGTGAGTGTTAATGCACCCACAGTAGATACAATCATGATAATACTAACAATCCATCCCAACTGTTTGAACAAGATACCGGCCATACCGGTTACCATGGTCAACGGAAGGAATACCGCCAGCATGGTTAATGTTGAAGCAATTACCGAAATAGCTACTTCGTTAGTTGCATGAATTGCTGCCTGTTTCGGATTACTGCCCCGCTCAATATGTGTCGTGATATTTTCCAATACTACAATTGCATCATCCACCACCATACCGATGGCAATCGAAAGTGAACTGAGCGAAATAATATTCAAAGTATTACCCGATGCCAGCAGGTAAATAAACGAAGTGATCAGCGAGATCGGAATCGTGAGAATGATAATAAATGTAGCTCTCCAGCGTCCGAGAAAGATAAATACCACCAAAACTACAACAATGAAGGTAATCATGATAGTCTCCTCCAGACTTCGGATCGTATTGGTAATGTTGGTCGATGTATCCAGAATAATACCCAGCTCTACATCCGACGGCAGACTGGCCTGAATCTCCGGCAGTTTTTCATGTACCTTTTTCGCAATATTTACCGAATTGGCACCCGATTGTTTCTGAATAACAATCATACCACCCTGTTTGCCATTATTGAAAGTTTCCTGGGCACGTTCCTGTACAGAATCTTTCACCTGGGCTACATCGCGCAGATAAACATTTTTTCCGTCTTTGCTGCCAATCACCAGATCCAGCATTTCGTTGGCATCATTAAACTCACCCTGCACGCGCAGCGAATATGTATTTGAGCCGATATCGATATTTCCACCCGGCGTATTCCGGTTTTCCTGACCGATGATGCTTGAAATACCTTCGATTGTCAAACCGTAAGCCTCCAGTTTAAACGGATCGCAATAAACCTGTATCTCACGAATCGGAGCTCCCGAAATAGATACGGCTCCCACACCACTGATGCGTGCCAGCGGATTAGATACTTTATCATCCAGAATTTTATTAAGTGCATTTGTACTCTCTTCGGCTGTTACCGACAACAGCAGAATTGGAATATCATCGGTACCAAATTTAAAGATGGTGGGATTTTGCACATCATCCGGTAATTGCGATTCTACCATATCCAGTTTGTCGCGCACATCATTGGTGGCCACATCAATGTCGGTTCCGTAATTGAATTCGAGAGTGATAATCGACATGTTTTCGCGCGATTGTGATGTGATGTGTTTCAAATCACTCACACTATTTAATACATTTTCGAGCGGTTTGGATACATTCGTTTCAATATCCGAGGCACTGGCTCCCGGATAGGCTGTCATTACCATGATCTGGTTGGTATCGAATTCGGGAAAGAGATCGACTGATAAACGGGTCAGTGAGTAAAGCCCCATAATTACGATAGCCACAAAGATTAATGCCGTGGTAATCGGTTTTTTTACAGCGGTTGCGTAAAGACTCATACCTTGTTAGTTATTATCGATTTCTACTTCCATTCCGTTAATAAGGCGGCTTTGTCCGGTGATTATAACCAGATCGCCGTCTTCCACTCCCGATAATACCTCATATGTATTACCCATGCGACGTCCCAGATCCACTTTCTGATATGAGGCTTTGCCATCTTTATATACATAGATATAGCGATCGCCTGATCCCGATTGTTTAACAATGGCCTGATCGGGTACAACCACATGATTTTTGGTGCCGAATCCCATGGTAGCACGGGCAAACATACCCGGACGAACCCGTTCGTCGGAATTTGCAATTTTCACTTCAACCGGGAAGGTGCGGGTGGAAGCATCAATAGTGGGATAGATCAGACTGATTTTTCCGTCGAATTTATCATCGCCGTAAACATCCAGTTTTATTACTACTTCATTGCCTTTTTTTACCTGTGTGAAATAGCTTTCTGATACATTCAGCATCAGTTTGACGGGTTGAATCTGTTCGATGACAAAAATCGGAGTTCCGGCCATATACATATCGCCGTTATCGTAGTTGCGGGCAGTTACAATACCGTCAATCGGGCTAAGCAGTTGTGTGTTTTCTACCAGATTGTCATACGAAGCCCGGTTCAGGTCGAGCTGAGTCTTCTGTGCATCCCAGGCTGATTTGGAAGCACCACCCACTTTATAAAGTTCATCAATACGGTTAAATTCCATCTCCTGATTATCCAGTTGGATTTTAGCCTGTTTTAAACTGGTTTCGTCTGTTTTTGCTAATAATTGCCCGGCTTTTACATGATCGCCCACTTCTGCGTAAAGTTGATCAATACGTACCGGATTTTGTGGAGCAATATTATTGGAAATATTTGGTTCTACTGTTGCTGTAAATTCGGCCAGTTGTTCCACATCCTGTGAATTTACCGGCAATACTTTTACTTTCACTTTTTGCACCTCTTCGGTTGTATTATCCTCTTTTTTTTCGCCAGTACATGATGTTTGGACAAAAAGGGTTAAACAAAGTGATGCATAAAACAATAATTTACTTGTTTTCATATTGTATATATCTTTTTTGTTAGCTTGAATCCGTAATACTAAATTTAATAATTAGCTTTGCCTAAAACCTTTTCCAGATCGGCTTTAGAGACAATATAATCATATATGGCCTGATTGAAATTCAACCGCGCCTGGGTCAGTGCCAGTTCAGAATCATTCAGTTCGAGCAATGTTCCTGCACCTGTATCGAAACGTTTCTGCGAAATGGCATATCCGCGGATAGCCTGTTCAACTCCTTTCTGGGAAGCCGTGAATCGTTTTATACAGGTTTCCATATTATCCAGATATTGTTTAACGGCTACACGCAAATTACGTTCCATATCATCTTTTTGCAGATCCAGCTGTAATTGTTGTACACGTGTTTGTTTGATTTTATAAAAACGGCTTCCGCCCGTAAAAAGTGGCACAGAAACAGAAAGTCCCACTATCGAATAGGGATTCCATAAATAATTGCCGAATTTGAAATCGTTATTCATGGCACTCCACTGGTAAAGAGCCGTCATCGATAAAGTAGGGATATAATCGAATTTTTGCATGGTCAGATTCTTTTCCAGTTGTTTTGCCTGAATGTCGAGTTGCTTCAGCTCGGTATTCTCTTCGAGCGATGTGTCAGTCGACATAAAATCAGCATACAGATCCTGCTCATAATCAGTAAGATTACCTTCACATTCTATAGGCATTTCCAGATCGATACCCATCAGTGCCTTAAGTTGCCATTTAGCCAAAATCAGCGCATTGGCTGCCTGCAGCATATTAGGCTCATTATTTTTAACCGTTACGTCGGCACGAATCAGATCATATTCGGCCACAGTTCCCTGATTGAATTTCTTTTCAATATCCAGATAATTTTCCATGGCATTATCGTAACTCTCTTTGAATACCACATACGAGTCGTTTGCCAGCATAACCCCGAAATAGGCTTTGCGTATCTGATTAATCATATCGATCTTAGAAGAACGGGCCTGTTCAATTGCCAACTCTACATCAATAGCCGAAATGCTCAGACTTTTCCACAGCGAGGCATTAACCAATGGTACCGAGGCATTGAATCCTGTGCTCCAGTTATTATCACGACCTACTTCTATCCCTTTATCCATCCCCGACAGATCAGTTCCTTCCGGTACGGCATCGCCCATGCTGCTCATATCGAATCCGTCCATATACATTACCTGTTTTTTCAAGGTTCGCGTATAATCAGCACTAAAACTAATTTGTGGAAAGAGAGAGGCATATGATCCTTTTTGTGCATATTTCTTTTTCTGGATCTCTTTGTTGGCCACTTTGATAGTCGGATTTTCACTTAATCCGATCTCCAGCGCTTTCTGTAAATCCAATTGTAAGGTATCCTGTGCATGTACCATACAAGCTGAAAACAAAGAGAGCCAGATCGTTAATATCATTCCGGTTTTTTTACTCATTTTATTAATTACTAAATGTATCATATTAAGAATTGAATTCAGATTATTTAAAGTAGTTGTTGTTGTTTTTCTTCATGCATTTTTTTCATGATAAAACGATCCATTATTTTTTTCCCTTTATCAGAAGCAATTCCTCGTATAAATGTAAAAATAATAACCTGGAAAATTTCGGAAGCTGAATGATTATTTACCTTTTCGAGCGGTGGAAGCATAACAAGTTGCTCTTTTGCCAATAATGCAATGATATCCGTTTCAATATTCTGATAAAAGACACCTTCTTTAATACCACGATTTAATAAACGAACAGAACGCTTATACAGTATGTTTTTTTCTTCTTCGAATTTTTGTTTTGCTTTGGGGAAACGTTCCAGATCATCGTAAAATTTCTGGTTAAACCAGCGTGGACTTTTTAACAACTCTTCGAGAAATAAAAGAATAATTTCCATGGATGTAAATTTCTCTGATTCAAGCTGGGTAAGATAAATGCGTGCTTTTCGATAATTCAATTCCATACCTTCCACTAATAAATCTTCTTTATCTTTGAAGATTTCATAAATGGTTCGTTTCGAAATTTCCATATTTCGTGCAATATCATCCATGCTGACATTTTTTATGCCGTAAATAGAAAACATATCAAAAGCGGTAAGCATAATCAACTCCCTAACTGCCATAAAATTTATTTAAATAATACTAAATCGAATTAACGATACAAATATAAAAGTAGTATAGAAAACTAAAAAGGTTTATTCTGTTACGGAATTGGTCAAAATAGAAACAAAAATAGGCATTTATCCCCCTTAATAGGGCTGTAAAATTGGTTAAAAACAAAACTGATATTCGATAATGATAAATTTATATATCTTTGCATCTATACATTAAAAACGATTTTGAGATGAATAAATTTGCCATAATCGAATTCAGCGAATTAAATACAGTGCTTGTTCAACGAGATAATTTTCAGGATCAATTTACTATTGGCGATCTGGATGGAAGCATTTTATGCCAGGATCTCACTTCGCAACACGATAACAGTATGCCTTTACGTCTGGATGCACTTGTCATGGTTCTGGTACTGGAAGGCAGTGCAACACTCAATATTGATTATGTATCATATCCGATTGAAAAAAATACTTTTATTACAATCATGCCTACACATACCAGTCAGATTGTAAAATTAAGCAATGATTTTAAGGGAAAAATGATTGTGGTAAATAAATCATTTATAGAAAAAATAAATCCGGTTAATAATCATGCTCATTCGGTTTCAAATTATATGGAGGTTCGTAAAAATCCCTGTAATAAACTTGAACCCGAAGAGATTAATAAACTCGATTCCTATGTGGAATTTATGCGCAGCAAAGTGAAAGACCGCACACATTTTTATCAGAAAGAGGCTTTGCAAAACTCGTTTGTGGGATTTTTGCTGGAGATGGGGAATATCCTCATGTCGAAAAAAGATCATATGGTAAAACCTACTCTTTCACGCAAAGAGGAATTGTTTGAACAGTTTCTGCAACTGCTTTTTAATCATTGTAAAGAACAGCATGTAGTTACTTTTTATGCCGAGAAATTATGTATTACGCCGCAATATTTGTCTTTGATCCTTAAAGAGCTAACAGGTAAATCTGCCAATAAGTGGATTGATGATGCCTTAATTGTTGAAGCAAAAATTTTACTAAAGGCACCACAGGCTACCGTACAACAGGTGGCCGATATGCTTCATTTCTCGGATCAGTCTACTTTCGGAAAATTTTTCAAAAAACATGTCGGCGCTTCGCCTATGGAATATCGAAAATCCTGAAATGGTTTATAATTAAATCTGTAAGAGCGGATTATCTTGATACAAAGATAATCCGCTCTTGCTTTTTAATGTAATTCTATTGAATATTAATAAAAATGTATTGAACAAATGCCAAAGCCGGTTGTTTTTTATCAGATACTATTACTTATTTTTATTTAATAAGATTAAACAGCTATGGATGAATTGAATAATGGCAATGTGGCCTTTATGGTAGTAACCACGGTGCTGGTCTTTTTCATGACACCGGGTCTGGCCTTTTTTTATGGCGGGTTAACGCCGAAGAAAAACTCCATTACCATGATGATGTATACTTTTATTGCAATCGGCATCGTAACGGTAATGTGGACACTGGGTGGTTTCTCACTGGTTTTTGGAGAAGATATCGGTGGGGTGATCGGATCGCCCATCGAATATCTGATGTTGCATCATGTTGATTTCTCAATCAATGCAAGGTATGGTTCTTCAATTCCTTTCCTGATGTTTTTTATGTATCAGCTGATGTTTGCCATCATCACGGCTCCGCTGATGACCGGAGCTATAGCCGACCGTATCAATATTACGGGATGGATAAAAGTATTGGTGCTTTGGATGATATTTGTCTATTTCCCTGTAGCACACTGGGTTTGGGGTGGCGGATTTCTGGCTAAATTCGGTTTCGTGGATTACGCCGGAGGAACTGTTATTCATGCAACAGCCGGTTTCAGTGCTTTAGTTGGTATTTTATATTTCGGCCGACGGGCTTCTATGCCGAAAAAGGATTACAGCAATATCAACCTGATGCTTGTAGGTGCTGCCATTTTATTGTTTGGCTGGTTTGGTTTCAATTCGGGTGGAGCTCTTTGCAGTGGCGAAACAGCCGCTATCGCATTTACCAATACCGGTATTGCTGCCGGATTTGCAACCGTAGTCTGGATCATCATTACTTATATACGCGATAAAAAATTTTCAATGGTGGAACTTGCTACGGGTGCCGTAGCCGGCCTGGCTACAATTACTCCTTGTGCCGGTTATGTAAAACCGCAATCTGCCGTATATATCGGAATTATTGCTGCCGTGGTTTGTTATTGCTGTCTGAATTTGGCGCGCAAATTCAAATGGGATGATGCACTTGGTGTATGGGGTGTACATGGCATGGGTGGTTTTACCGGTAGTGTTTTGATTGGTTTATTTGCTGCTGCAGAGGTAAATCATATTTCTGCCGGAGGTAAACAATTTGTTATTCAGTTATTTGGAGTGGTTCTGGTTGTTATTTATACCTGCATTGTGACCTGGATTATATTTAAGGTTGCAAATGCTTTCGGCTCAATTCATGTACCAAAAGAAGTACAGGAGAAAGGGTTGGATCAGGCTTATATGACTGAAGTGCAGGATGTAGAAGAGCCTGTTATTATAGAACCTGAACAATCCTGAAGAATATAATGGCAGCCGGAATAACAAATTTATTATTCGGTTGCAATTTATTTATGGATTATATGATGATACACTGTTGTTTTGTCAATTGTGAAATGCTTTTTTGTCAGTTGTCATAAAAGCATTTCACAATTGACAAAAAAGTGTTTAACAGCTGACAAAAAACTAAGCCTTTGCATTGTACGGAATTAACGTTTACTATGCTGTAGCGAAAAAGGTTATAACCAGCTTGTACCATATAATTTGTTTTAATAATATACAAACTATCTGTTATATAATTAATAGTAGTTGAGGAAATGATTTTATAGTCATTTTAGTGAATGAATTGGGTTAGATAGTAAAGAAATGGTTTTGCGATTCTAAAATTATTTAATTCAGGACTTTGCAAGTGAACTATCTAAAATAGACTGTTGTTTTAAATGCAAAATTTTTAATTTAAATGAACGAAACTATGGACGACAAAAAAATTAAGTATCGTGTGGAGCATGATTTTCTGGGTGATAAACAAATACCGGATGAATGTTATTATGGTGTACAAACGCTGAGAGCAAAAGAAAATTTCTCTATTTCCATGATTACTATCCGGCATTTTCCGGAATTAATTGAAAGTTTAGCTATGATTAAAGAGGCTGCAGCCATGGCTAATCGTGATTTAGGTGAACTGGATCCACAGAAAGCAGCTTTTATTATCGATGCATGTAAAGAGGTTCGCACAGGTAAATTTAATAGTCAGTTTATTGTAGATATGGTACAAGGCGGTGCCGGTACATCTACTAATATGAATGCCAACGAGGTTATTGCTAACCGCGCACTTGAGCTGGCAGGTCATCCTAAAGGTGATTATGAATTTATTCATCCTAATGATAATGTGAATAAAGCACAATCTACCAATGATGTTTATCCTACGGCAGTAAAAATGGCATTTGTGCTTTATAATAAGAAACTGACTAAAGCGCTTGAAGATCTGATTGATGCTTTCCGTCAGAAAGCACAGGAGTTTAAAGGTATTATTAAAATGGGACGTACCCAGTTGCAGGATGCCGTTCCAATGACACTTGGCCAGGAGTTTAACGGTTGGGCAAACAGTCTGCAGGAAGAAATAGGACGTTTGAAACAAAACGTGGATATGTGTCTGTTTGTAAATATGGGTGGTACAGCAATTGGTACGGGTATTGCAGCTGATCCGAAATATTCGCCGCTTTGTATCAACTATTTGCGCGAAATATCCGGCTTAGATATTAAACCGGCAGCCGATTTTATTGAAGCTACAAGTGATACAAGTTGTTATGTGATGTATTCGGATGCCGTAAAATGTCTGGCTATCAAATTGTCGAAAATTTGTAATGACCTGCGTTTATTATCCAGTGGTCCGCGAACAGGTATCAATGAAATAAATCTGCCGGCTATGCAGCCCGGATCTTCAATCATGCCGGGTAAAGTAAATCCGGTTATTCCGGAAGTAGTAAACCAGGTAGCATTTAAAACCATTGGTAATAATCTTACCGTAACTTTAGCAGCCGAAGCCGGTCAGCTGGAATTGAATGTGATGGAATCTGTTATTGTATTCTCCATGTTCGAATCTGTTGAAATGATGATGAATGCCATGCAGACTTTACGCGATAAATGTATTTTGGGCATCACAGCCAACGAAAAACATTGTAAAGATCTGGTATATGGCAGTATCGGTATTATTACGGCATTGCTTCCTTATATTGGTTATGAAATTTGTTCGGAAACTGCACGTAAGGCAATGGAAACCGGTAAGAGTGTCTATGACTTATTGATTGAAGGTAATTATTTGCCTAAAGATCAGTTGGATGAATTGTTGAAACCTGAAAATATGACACAGCCTCATGCTGTGCCAAAGCATTTGGTTAATTAATAAACCACATATAAACTGGTTGAATGGAATTAATTCCATTCAACCAGTCTGATTTAAAGGAAGAATATTAAATTGATCCTGAATCTGAAAAACAGTTCAGAATACTTTTAATATAAATATTATTTAAAGAATAATTAAAAATATTTATCTATGAAATATGTAGATTCGGGACATGGAAAATTTCCATTAATATCGCTTATTGCGATTCTTTCGGTATCCTTGTGTGTAAATTTACCGGGACTGGCTATTTCGCCCTTGATGGCAGAATTGGATAAAGTATTTCCTCATGCCAGTCATATGGAAATCCAGATGCTGAGTATTCTTCCCAATCTGATTATTATTCCATTCATTTTATTGTCAGGTAAACTTTCAGTTTCCAAAAGTAAAATGGGATTGCTGACATTTGGTCTGGCTGTATTTGTGATTTGTGCTATTGTTTATCTGTTTGCTAAAAATATGTTTACCCTGATATGGGTAAGTTGTCTGCTGGGTATTGGTTGTGGTTTCATTGTTCCGATTGCTGCCGGATTGATTGCCGATAATTTTACGGGTAAAGCAAGAATGAAACAATTAGGTATTAAATCTGCCTTGGCCAATTTTACCCTGATTTTTGCTACTATTATTGTGGGGTGGCTCGGAAATAAAGGCTGGCATTTGCCATTTATTGTTTATCTTGTACCGGTAATACCTTTGGTGTTAGCCGTATTTATGAGTCGGAAATTTATTCAAAAAAACAGTAAATCTGATTTGAATGAAGCCGGTCAAACCGGTAATGCAATGCCTCCCCAGGAGTTTCATTTTTCCGGCAAACAATCACTGGGTTTGTTATGGGGGCTTATGGCTCTTTATTTCTTTGCTACGGCAGGTAATCTGGTTATTACCTATTATGTTCCATTCCGTATGCAAAGTGAACAATTTAATAGTTCGGATATCGGTTATATTACTTCCTTGTTCTTTCTGGGCGTAACCATTTCAGGCTTTATAATTCCCTGGATAATTCGCGGATTAAAACACTGGTCAATCTTTATTGCGCTTTGTGTTTTTGCCGGTGGTTTATATATTAGTTCTATTTTCGATTCCATGACAACTTATGTTGTGGCCTCTTTATTGATAGGTTTGGGATATGGTGTAATTCAGCCGGTTGTTTATAATAAAGCTACATATATTGCACCTGATGCAAAAAAGGCAACCCAATATTTATCATTTGTATTAACCTGTAACTATATAGCCGAAGCAGCAACTCCGTTTGTAATAACCGGTTGTGAAAAATTATTTAACATTAAATCCGAAGTATTTCCCTTCTGGTTTTCAGCCATAATGGTTTCATTACTGGCATTAGCCTCTTTGATCTTTTTTAAATCCTATGTTTTTCATATTGATATGAAAAATTATGAAAAAAATAAAGAACTGGTAAGAGATACAGTAAGCGGTATTACGGAAGATATTAATTGAAAAAACAGAATTGAAAATAAAAAAGAACCTCAAAAGTCAGATCTATAACTTTTGAGGTTCCTGCTTAAAACGAATTGAATTTCAATTCGTTTTTATTTTTTTGATTCGTTATTATTACAAATCTATTATTGCAAATCCGGGATGATTCAGATCTGTTTTATTCAGAGTTTTATTTTTTCTTATTAAACTTATACCAGTTTACCAGTTCGGTTATACCATAGATAAGACTGGCAATCCCGAAAAGAATAAAAGTATTGGCTGCTACATCAAACGGACGGAATAAAATAACGGCACCTACAATTAGTAAAATGATGGGTATTACATAAAATCCGCCGGGTACATGATTGTATTTACGTGCATATGAAAGTGAAACAATTTGTTGAATTCCGGCCACAATCAATAGGATGCCGAGTACATACATGAAAATATTGACAAAAAACTGAGGCGAAATAACCATCCAGGCTCCCAGAATTACACTTCCTGCTCCGTCAATCGGAAACATGGGTTTTTCTTCTCCCTCTTTAGGCGTACGTGTAAAATAATTCAATAACGAAAATATTCCGGGTAATACAAAACAAATACCGATTGCGATTACCAGATAACTTACGGCTGCAGCAGGCCAGATCACCAAAATTAACCCCACAGCAATTGCAAAAAAGCAACGTACAACAGAACTGTTTAATTTTTTCATATCATTTTATCTTTAAAATTAGCTTGTTAATGAACTGTCTCTGCGAAGATAATTATTTTTCGTTTGCAACTTACATTTGACGACTTATATTTCAGCTTTACTCTGAAAAGGATTTAGCATTCTCGTTTAATTTTTTATATCTTTGGAGCTGAAAAAATAAGTAAAAAACGATGTTAGATAAATTGACAATCATAAAAGTGGGCGGTAAAATTGTTGAAGAGGAAAAAACACTTCATCAATTGCTTCATGATTTTTCGGAGGTAGAAGGTTTTAAAGTACTTGTTCATGGCGGCGGACGTTCTGCCACACACATGGCAGCACAACTGGGCATTGAAAGTCAGATGGTAAACGGCCGTCGCATCACCGATGCTGAAACACTGAAAGTGGTTACCATGGTCTATGCCGGTTTAGTGAATAAAACGATTGTAGCCGGTTTGCAGGCGCAGGATGTGGATGCTTTAGGACTGACCGGAGCTGATATGAATGTGATTTGCTCCGAAAAACGTCCGGTAAAAGATGTTGATTATGGTTTTGTGGGTGATGTAAAAACTGTCAATGCCGATTTGCTGGCTGCTTTGATACATCAGGGCATTGTTCCGGTGATGGCGCCTATTACTCACGATAAAAAAGGGAATTTGCTTAATACCAATGCCGATACAATCGCCGGCGAGGTAGCGAAAGCGCTGGCTAAACATTTTGATGTAACCCTGATGTTTTGTTTCGAAAAGAAAGGTGTACTGATGGATGAAGATGATGATAACAGTGTAATCCCCGAACTCCGACGCGAAGAATTCCGGCAATTTGTAACCGATGGTGTGATTCAGGGCGGTATGATACCTAAACTTGAAAATGCCTATCAGGCTATCGATGCCGGAGTGAAAGAGGTAATCATCACACAGGCTGCCGATATTCATTTGCGACAGGGCACACGCGTGCATTAATCTTCTCTTCGATTTAATACAGCATGAATGAATAAAGAAGCCCTGTATTTAGATAATAACTTTTAAGGAATAATATAATAAACTTCCAAGAAGCAATTACAGAAAAGAGATTCTTTATCACAGAATAAAATAATTGATTCATTTAATCAACGGTCTATTCTGTAAGAGTAAATATTTGATATTTACTAAAAGTTCTATTATAATACAGATCAGCTTCACATTATAACGAGATGGAAAAACAACAAATAACAGCAGAACTCAATCAGGTAATGCTCCGTCAGCCGGAATTACAACTGAAGCAGCCTTTAAACTGGACCATTCGTCAGGGTGAACACTGGGCTGTGGCAGGAACTAACGGTGCCGGCAAAACACGCATCGCCGAAATATTGCAAGGTCGGTATCTGTTGGAATCAGGCTCGTGTCATTATTATTTTGACGGTCTGGTGAGTGAACAAATTCAATCCATCTCTTTCAAAGATATTTATTCGCTGGCCGATTGCCGCAACAGTTATTATCAACAGCGCTGGCATGCTACCGAAACCGATGATTCACCCACTGTGGCCTCTTTGCTGGATTATGCCTTTTTGGATGATGAATTGAAAGAGCAATTCGGGCAATTGCAGATTGAAGAATCATTGGCCAAAAAGCTGATTTTTCTGTCGAGTGGCGAATTGCGTAAATTTCTGAT
>CAMTPG010000017.1 GCA_947074335.1 uncultured Parabacteroides sp. | reverse complement strand
GGTACAGTGCCTATGCCTCATTTATCGGTCTTGTCATTTTAATACCCTGCGGCTGTCTGCTCATTCCGCACTATGGCATTGTGGGTTCGGCCGTTTCATCAAGTCTGGCCTTTTGTTGTATGTTTCTCTATTCGATCCTCATCTTCTGCCGGAAAACAAATGCCGGTGCCCGCGATCTGTGGATACAGAAAGCGGATATTGATTATGTGTATAATTATTTCAGAAGAAAAAAATAATTATCTTTGCTAAAACGTATCTAATCTGAAAGAAAATGAAAAACACCTGCTTATCATACATTCTGTATGCTTTTGCTTCACCTTTCTCTGTAGCTGCAGCTGATTATACCAACATTGTATTAATAAATCTGGATGATGCCGGATATGGCGACTTTTCATGTTACGGCGCGCAGGGTTATACAACACCGAATATTGATCAATTATGTGCCGATGGTGTCCGGTTTACCCACTTCCTGGCCGGTCAGCCTGTTAGCGGAGCTTCACGCGCTGGTTTATTAACCGGATGTTATCCCAATCGTATCGGCATTACCGGAGCACCCGGACCGGGTGCCAACTTTGGTATTCATGAAGATGAGATGACACTGGGCGAACTGGTTAAGCAGAAAAATTATGCTACGGCCGTTTTCGGGAAATGGCATCTGGGTGATGATCAGCCTTTTCTGCCTTTGCAAAATGGATTCGATGAATATTACGGCATACCCTATTCAAATGACATGTGGCCTTTTCATCCTCAACAGGGTGAAACATTTAACTTTCCGGATCTGCCTACAATCGAAGGGAATCAGATAACAGGTTATAATACGGATCAGTCTGAATTTACAACCGATTTTACAGATCGCTCAGTGCGATTTATCCGGCAGAATAAAGATAAACCGTTTCTGCTTTATCTGGCTCATCCCATGCCACATGTACCTTTGGCTGTATCTGATAAATTTAAAGGAAAGAGTGAACAGGGGCTGTTTGGTGATGTGATGATGGAAATCGACTGGAGTGTCGGTCAGATCAGAGCGACGCTCCGGGAATTGGGATTAGAAGAAAACACCCTGATTATTCTTACTTCTGATAATGGTCCATGGATTAATTATGGTAATCATGCCGGTTCTACAGCCGGATTACGGGAAGCCAAAGGCACCACTTTCGACGGCGGAAACCGGGTTCCCTGCATCA
Source organism: uncultured Parabacteroides sp. (assembly GCA_947074335.1). Taxonomy (GTDB): domain Bacteria; phylum Bacteroidota; class Bacteroidia; order Bacteroidales; family Tannerellaceae; genus Parabacteroides. The sequence goes on along the minus strand of CAMTPG010000017.1, from coordinate 15,310 downwards.
TGTACTGGAAGGGAGTCACACAACCGGGTTCTGTTTGTAACAAGCTGGCTTCAAATATTGATATCTTTCCTACGGTTGCCGCAATTACGGGTACAACGCTGCCTGAGCATACAATCGACGGCATTAATATAATAGCTTTGATAAAAGGTGATCAGAGTGCCGTTCCACGCGAGTCGTTTGTATATTACTACGGACGCAATGACTTGGAGGCAGTTACCGATGGACAATTTAAACTGGTTTTTCCACACGATTATGTCAGCTACGGCATTTTCGCCCCGGGCAAAGACGGCAAACCGGGCAAAGTAAGGATGAATCAGTTACAACAGGCTGAATTATATGATTTACGTCGTGATCCGGGCGAACGCTACAATGTGATCGCTCAGTATCCGGAAGTAACATCACGGTTAATGCAGCTGGCAGATCAATATCGTGAAGATTTGGGAGATAATCTGACACGCACCAAAGGTACCGGATTACGGGAACCGGGACTGATAAAAGGAAAAACCCGAAAAGATTTATAACACATAATAAAGATAAATACAGAACTATGAATTTACTCTGTTATCACCAAACAGCCGGATTGATGATCGGCTTTATCTCTTTTTCATTCATGCCGCAGAATTCACGGGCAGCTACTCCCGAACAACCCAATATATTATTCATCCTGTCGGATGATCACACATCACAAGCCTGGGGTATTTATAGCGGAATACTAAGCGATTATGTTAAAAATGAAAATATCCGCCGACTGGCAAATGAGGGATGTGTTCTGGACAATACATTCTGTACCAATTCCATTTCGGTGCCGAGCCGTGCTTCTATTCTGACCGGTGCCTATAGTCATAAACACGGAGTCTCCACTCTCAGCGATGCACTCGACACAAATGCCGATAACATTGCCCGTCAAATGCAGAAGGGCGGTTATCAGACCGCCTTAATCGGAAAATGGCATTTAAAAACAAAACCTTCCGGTTTTGATTATTTCAGCGTTTTTCATGACCAGGGTGAATATGTGAATCCTTTATTCAAAACCGCCGAAAACTGGGTCGATGATACGGCAGGCAAAAGCGGAATTGAAGAGATCGGATTTTCGACCGATTTGGTAACCGATAAAACGATTCAATGGATCGAAGCGCGGGATAAAGAAAAACCGTTCATGATGTTTTGTCATTTCAAAGCAACGCACGAACCCTGGGATTTTCCCGATCGCATGAAAGATTTATATGAAGATGTAACATTCCCGGAGCCGGAAAATATGTTTGAATTCGGACCATCCCGTTCCGGACGGAAATTCAACGGTCAACAATTGGAAAACATGGGATGGCGTTGGGAAACTGCATCAAAAGCTCCGGATGAATGGTGGTGTAAATATCCCGAATTACCCTTTTCCACACAGGGCATGGATAGTATTACGGCCCGCAGGATCATTTACCAGAAACTCATTCGCGACTATCTGCGCTGTGGAGCAACAATTGATGACAATATTGGAAAACTACTTCGTTACCTCGATACAACCGGTTTGGCAGAAAACACCATTGTTGTTTATGTTTCAGATCAGGGATATTTTTTGGGTGAACATGGTTTTTTTGACAAACGTATGATGTATGAAGAGCCGCTGCGAATGCCTTTTGTCATACGTTATCCAAAAGAAATACCGGCCGGTTCCCGCAATTCGGATCTGATTTTAAATACCGATTTCGCCGCACTGCTTGCAGATTACGGAGAAGTAAATGTGCCTGAGCAATCACAAGGTGTCAGTTTCAGACAAAATTTAGCCGGTAAAACACCTGCCGACTGGCGTAAATCTGTATACTACAGATACTGGACACATCATAAAATTCGCCCGGCGCATTTTGGTATTCGCAATGAACGCTATAAATTAATATTTCTATATGCCCATCCGTTGCAGACTACAGGATCTGAAAAAGAACCGGGAGCTCCGGCCTGGGAATTCTATGACCTGCAACTCGATCCGCATGAAAATAAGAATCAATACGATACACCGGCCTATCAGGAAATTATCAGGGAAATGAAAACCGAATTATTACAACTGCGTGAAGATTTAGAAGATACGGATGCAGAATCGATTCAAATGCAAAATCTGATGCATGAATATTGGATGCTTTAATTTCCCTGCACCCGTTTAACCATATCTATCGGGAAAATAAGTACTTTTGTACTCCAATTAAAGAGAATTGTTCATGAATTATCAGATTACGCATACCGGTACACTGAAAACAACAGTAGACTTGCCGGCCTCTAAAAGCATAAGTAACCGCGCACTGATTTTAAATGCACTGAGTTACAGTCCGTATGATGTGCAGCATCTTTCGGATTGTGATGATACCCGCGTGATGTTGCAGGTACTGAATTCAAACGATCGCGATTTTAACATCGGAGCGGCCGGTACATCCATGCGCTTCCTGACTGCATTCCTGTCGAAGATCATGGGAGAATGGACCATTACCGGCACCGAGCGCATGAAAAACCGTCCCATTAAACCGCTGGTTGATGCCCTGAATGCATTGGGCGGCCGGGTGGAATATATGGAAAAGGAGGGATTTCCGCCTTTACGTATCTTCGGCAGCTCGCTGCAGGGCGGCGAAATCACACTGCCCGGAAATATCAGTTCGCAATATATCTCGGCACTGCTGATGATTGCACCGCTTATGGAGAACGGACTGATTCTGCATCTTTCGGGGACTGTTATCTCCAAACCTTATATCCGGCTGACTATTCAGCTGATGGCCGATTACGGAGTTAAAACCGATTGGAAAGAAAATACGATTCGCATTCGTCCGCAAAATTATACACCCGTACCCTTTACCGTAGAATCAGACTGGAGTGCTGCATCCTACTGGTATGCCATGGCTGCTTTACAGAAAACGGCCGATATCAGACTAACCGGACTCTTCAAAAACAGTTTGCAGGGCGATTCGGAAGGAGCAAAGCTCTTTGCACAGCTGGGTGTAAGTACAACCTATACGGCTGACGGTGTACAGTTGGGACATAATGGCAACCGTCCCGATAAGTTACATTATAATTTTATCAATGAACCGGATCTGGCACAAACCTTTGTGGTAGTTTGTGTACTTATGAATATTCCGTTCCGTTTCACGGGCCTGCAGAGTCTGAAGATTAAAGAGACAGACCGCATCGAAGCACTGAAGACCGAACTGAAGAAGTTAGGCTACTGCCTGACCGACAGCAACAACAGCATCCTCGAATGGAACGGCGAACGCTGTCAGGCGGAAGCACATCCGGTAATTGCTACCTACGAGGATCATCGCATGGCCATGTCGTTTGCCCCCGCAGCTCTGGTACGCGAAGGCGGTATCGAAATAGCGCATCCCGAAGTAGTCAGCAAAAGTTATCCGCTATTCTGGCACGATTTGAAAAAAGCCGGTTTTATTCTAACCGAATTGTAAGATGTGGTATATTATTATTGGTATATTTGTATTGGGTATCGTAGCCGCCATTGCCGGTTATTTCCGGAATAAGAAATTGCAGAGCATGCTGGAGCGGGGCGAAATCGATACCATCCCCGAAGCCGGAGAGATTACCGAAGGCGATGAATGCTGCGGACAGCATCAGACCTGCGAAAAAGACAGTCTGCTGGCAGCTGTGAGTAAAGGTATTGAATATTACGACGATGAAGAACTCGACCGGTTCCACGGACGTGACGCATCACAGTATACACAGGAGGAGGTAAACGAATTTCGCGATATTCTTTATACGCTGAAAGATGATGAAGTAGCCGGCTGGCTGCGTAGTCTGATGCTTCGCGAAATAGAATTTCCGGATGCTTTGAAAGATGAGGCTTTTCTGATTGTGGGCGAACGGCGCATTCACGACTGAAATACAGAATATCAATCGCACTTAAAATAGACTGAGTATGGATCTTTTTCAATACGCCTTTTTCCAAAATGCACTGATAGGCAGTTTACTTACGGCTATATCGTGTGGTATCGTAGGGACATACATTGTTTCGCGGCGACTGGTATTTATCAGCGGCGGCATTACGCATGCTTCGTTTGGCGGCCTTGGACTGGGATTTTTTCTCGGAACCAACCCGATCTGGATGGCTATGGTTTTTTCCGTACTCTCGGCCTTTGGTGTGGAATGGGCCAGTAAAACCCAAAGTATACGCGAAGATTCGGCTATTGCAGGCGTCTGGGCACTCGGCATGGCACTCGGTGTAATTTTTATCTTTCTCACTCCGGGATATGCGCCCAACCTGTCGGCCTTTTTGTTTGGTAACATTCTGACCATTACACGCACCGATATCTGGGGAATTGCGGCACTGGCACTCGGATTAATTTTGCTTTTCTCCTTTTACATGCGCGAGATTATCTATGTGGCTTTCGATCGTGATTTTGCCCGTACTCAGGGATTACCCGTTCGTTTTATCGAATATCTCATGATGGTTATCATTTCCGTAACCATCGTATTATCCATACGCCTGATGGGTATTATGCTGCTGATGAGCCTGCTTACGATCCCGCAGGTAACCATTAATCTCTTTACGGCCAGCTTTAAAAAGATTGTCTGGGGCAGTGTATTGCTGGGATTTGCAGGATGTGTAACCGGACTCTTCCTCTCCTATTTTCTGAATGTTCCCTCCGGAGCCTTTATAATTCTGGTACTGGTGTTGTTCTTTTTCGTTTCGAAGGCAATAAAAGCCCTGATAAAGCGTTAGAACAATACGAAAAGAATGAAAAAAGGATTCTACTATATATGCTCATTTTTAATGGTTTGCTTGCTTTGGTCGTGCAGTACGAAAAAAAACACCAAAGCGAGTCGCTTTTATCATGCCTTTAATTCGCGCTATAACATCTACTTTAACGGAAAGACATCGTTCGATGAGCAGCTCAATGCCATGCAGAACGGATACAAAGAGAGCTATTCGGATCGTATTCTGATGTTTCCGATCAGCGCACAACCAAAAGATAAAGAGATAACCGGCGGTCCTTTCGATCGTGCCATCGAAAAGGGCAATAAAGCCATCAAACTGCATTCCATCAAAGCAAAGCCGGCCAAGAAACCGGGTTGGAGAAATGATCCGAAGCAACGCGCCTGGCAGGAACAGGAAGAATATAATCCGTTCCTGAAGCAGTGCTGGCTGATGATGGGACAGGGACAATTTTACAATGCCGATTTCCTGCAGGCTTCAGCTACTTTCTCTTATATCGCCCGTCATTATGCCCACGATGAAGAGGTTGCGGCCGAGGCCCGACTCTGGCAGGCCCGTTGTTATGCCGAAATGGGCTGGATTTATGAAGCCGAAGATATTCTTCACAAACTCAATACAAACGGTATCCCGAAAAAGAATCTGAATCAATATGCCACTGTATTCGCCGATTATCTGGTAAAGAATGAACAGCTGGAAGATGCAGTACCTTACCTGCGCACCGCCATCAAGGCCGAAAAGAATAAACGTCAGCGTACCCGCATGAAATATCTGCTGGGACAACTCTATACCGATCTGGATCAGCCGGCTCTGGCCTATAAAACTTTTGGCGAAGTGATCCGTGCGAATCCTCCATACGATCTGGAATTTGCTGCCCGCATTAGGCAGACCGAGGTATTTACCGGTGCCAACTATCAGAAAGTGATTAACAAACTACGCCGCATGGCTAAGAATGATAAGAACCGCGATCTGCTGGATCAGGTATATTATGCCATGGGGAATGTATACATCAACCGGGAAGATACGACCAATGCCATCAAGTATTATAAACTGGGGATTGAGAAAAGTGTGCGGGGCGGACTGGAACGGGCGATTTGTCAGATTCGTCTGGGCGATATCTATTTCCAACAACGCGATTATGTGAATGCACAGCCCTGCTTCAGCGGAGCCATGGCCGGTCTGCGTCGCGAATACAAAGATTACGAACGAGTATCCAAACTCTCATCCGTACTCGATGAACTGGTAGTTCATGTGGAGGCCGTACAGCTACAAGATAGTCTGCAAACACTGGCACGTATGCCCGAAGCAGAGCGCATGGCCGTAATCGATAACATCATCGAACGGGTAAAGAAAGAGGAAGCCGAAGCACAACGCGAAGCCCAGAAAGAGGCTTATCTGGCCGAACAGGCAGCTAAAGGCTCGGGTATCGACCGGCCGGGAACGGAAACGGCCGGTATCACACTGCCTGTAAGCGGCACTGGTTCTACCTTTTATTTTTACAATCCCCAAACGGTGGCACAGGGAAAAACCGCGTTCCAACGCAAATGGGGACGCCGTACGCTCGAAGATAACTGGCGCCGACGCAAGAAGGAGATGTCGACTTTCAATGAACCTGTCACCGACGACGATATGGCTGAAACCGATACCAACGCCCAAAATCCCGAAGAACTGAATGCAGTACCCGAAGAGGAGATCGCAACCGATCCCATGACGCGCGAGTTTTATATCCAGCAATTGCCTCTTACACCCGAAGATATACTGGCCTCTGATCTGATCATCGAAGATGCACTCTATCATATGGCCATGATTTATAAAGATAAACTTGAAGATATGCAGCTCGCCGTTGAGGCGTTTGAGGAGCTGGAACGGCGTTTTCCGGATAACGCCCAGCGACTGGAAAGTTATTATCAGGTATATCTTATGGCACTGCGCGGTCAGGACCCGCTACTTGCCAACAGTTATAAAAACAAACTGATTGCAGCCTTTCCCGCATCCGATTATGCCATCGCCATTGCCGATCCGAATTACGAATACAATATTCGCATGATGGATCGTGTACAAGATTCCATTTATCAGCAAACCTATCAGCGCTACCTGGCCGAAGATGTATCGGGTGTACGCCGTAATGTGGAAGCCGTAAATGCCAACTATCCGCTGGCCGATCTGATGCCGAAGTTCATGTTCCTGAATGCACTGACTTATGTACAAACCGGCGATCCTGACGGATTTAAAGAATCTCTTAAAGTTTTAATTGAGAAATACCCGAGAGCTGATGTGACCGAACTGGCCGGCGAAATGTTGAAAGGTGTGCTTCGCGGACGCGCTTTGGTACAAGGCGGTATCTCCGGCATGTCGTGGAATCTGCGTTTCGGCAGCAACGAAAGCGGCTATGTATCCGATGAAGATATGTCGCGCGAATTTGAGTCTGAACCCAACTCGCCCTATCGTATGATGCTGATGTTCCCGACAGGAACTGTAGACAGAAATCAGCTATTGTTTGCCATTGCGGCTTACAACTTTGCCAACTTTACGGTAAAAGAGCTGGATCTGGATTTCGAAGAGGCCGGACCGATGAGTATGCTGAACATCACCGGATTCTATAGTATAAATGAAATCGCACATTATTATAAATTGATTTATACAGAAAACGGCTATGGTCGCGCACTGGATAAAGACATCATGATTCTTCCCATCTCTGAAGCAAATTACGAAATATTAATGCGCGGAAAGACACTCGATGAATATGTATTGTTCTTCGAAGAGCAGTTCGGAACTCAACTGCCCGAACTGGCTAAACGCTGGCATGCCCGTCTGGAAGCAGAAAATACGGAGAATTACGAACCTGACATGGATGAAGATGACTATGCAGCAACCGAGGATGAGGATGATGAAACGATTGATGAGCAAAGCATAACTCAAAAACCGGTTCAGTCCGAAACCGTTGCGGGAATTGAAACCCGTGAAGAGGCAGCCATAACCGAAGAAGCGGCAAAAGAGACTGTACAGAAACAAGCTGAGGAAGTTGAAGAAGTTGAGGAAACCGAACGTGATCTGTTGAATCGCCAACCGGCAGATTCTCTGTATCAGCAAATCATTCTGCCGGCAGCTGCCGATACGGTGCCTGCACCTCAACCCGTGAAACCCGCTGCCGATCGCCCGAAGAATCTGACATTAAAAGATATCGAAGCCATCCGCCGACAGGAGGCTGAAGCAGCCGAAGCCGCCAAAGAGGAGGCACGTCGGGCATTCGAAGCCAAACAACAGGCTGATCGTGAGCTGCAACAACAAAAAGCAACCGAACATGCGCCGGTACTGCAACAGCAGAAGGCCGAAGAAGAGGCTGTACTCAAATCGAAAGCCGACAGGGAGAAACAACTCGAACTCGACCGCAAGGCCAAACTGAAACAGGCCGAGACCGACCGGAAAGCCAAACAAAAATCGGCCGAAGAGCTGCGTAAGCAAAAAGAAAAGGCTTATAAAGAGCGTCTGAAAGAAAAAGAAAAAGAGCGCAAGCTCAAAGAAAAGGAATACGAGCAAAAACTCAAGGCGCGTGAGAAAGAACGTCGCGAAGCCCAAAAGGCACGCGAAGCTGCGGCAAAGCGTAAATAAGAAAGACTGTTTAGTCTCTATTTGCTGTAAGTGACTGATAAAGAATGCTGCATCAGGCCACAGCATTTATAGCTGCGGAATATAAATGATTCGCTCAAAGATTAAAATGAATCACAAGACCAGAGTACGGATTCTCAAAACAGAAAAACAGCAGTCTAACCGGTTTATTAATTATATGATGAACTTATAATTTGCAAGCAATAGTCTTCCTGAATAAAAAGCACCATTTTTGACTGATATGTATGAGTCAAAATGGTGCTTTTTATTTATGTAGATATGAATTACAACTTCGTTTAATCTGATTTTAGCTTATTAGACAGCCTCTTTCTTTATGATATAAAATCAACGTATTACTTTGACCAGCTGCCTGAAAAGTATACCTCTTTCGGGTTAAAAGGATATTTATTTTATTGACGAAACATGTCTGTTTTCAAGCAAAAATAAATTTCTTTTGAATTGAATATAAACTTTTTTTTGCTTATTTAATAAGGATAAACCGTCTTACTCCAGCTGATGCGCGATTCGTACCAGGCATTCATCACCGGATAATTTTGTTGCGGCACATAAACAGTCAGGCCACAACTCCGGTTGATGGCATACGAGCGTTGCGGACTGCCAAAGAAAGCCGTTTCGGTATGTGCTTCATAAACAACGGCAGCCTGCAGGGCCGATTGAAACTGAGTATATTGTTCGTCGGTAGCCAGTGCTTTGATGTAATCATCATAATCATAAAGCAAACCGGGACTGCCCGACAGATAATCCATGCGTTGCAATTGTGAGCGGTCTACATTATAGATATCCGTGCTTGTTTTATCGGAAAGAATGGCCTTTGTCTGTTGCATAACCTCATTCAGCATGGCAGTTTTAACCAGTGATACAGTTGCGGTCTGCATCGCTCCGCTCTGGGCATTGTAGTAATTATAAAAGATAGAGGCAGCCGTTTGCAGCTGTGCTTCGGGCGTGAAGAAACAGGGAATAATCTGTGCATAAGGCCACCCGTCGCCCATCGTTTCGGTAGGCGAAGAAAGAATATAATCGGCTTTATTGCGTAACTCGTAAACACATTCGATACTGGCCATATAACAGGCATCGAACATAATAAAATCGAATAACTGATCCGGCAGTCCGGCAGCCAGTTCATCGATCTCCAGGTAGTTTGAACCGTCAGGACCGAAGGAGCGCAACTGTATTTTATAATCGGATGACAGCCAGCCAGTACCATGACTCCACAAGATCAGCCCATAACTCGGGGATGGGGCATGCGTCTTAACATCAGCTATTATCTCCTGCATGGTCTGCGGATCTGCAGAATTGCTGTAATTATACTGTTTTACCGTATGATTGCTTAAATAAGTATAAATATCAAAGTCCGAAGTAAATACGGTTTCATCACTTTTAATATCAATCAAAGCAGATGATCCGGTAGAGGAGGCTAAATAAACCAGCAGATTCTCCTTATCTAATTTATTGGAAGTATAACCTTCTACCATCGATTTCAGATTTGTATATGCGTACCGGTTCAAATTATTATTCGCCAGCATATAGACCAACACCGTCCGGTTCGATGTTTCAGGTTCATCAGGTGAAATATGTTCATTGGAACAGCTAAACCAGCAGAGGCTGAGTAGTAGGATTGCTATAATTCCTTTTATTTTCATATAGTTCTATTTGTAAAAAGTGTACAAAGTTAATACATCTAATTGGTAAACAGCCTGTAAGTGTTAAAGTTTAATCATTTTTGATTTTCCTGAACTCTCATTGTGAAAACGATCCACGGCTGTTACCACATACAGATACTTTTGTTTTCCCTTATCGTAAGGCAGTTTATAGAAGGTATCGGGTGTAATTGCAACGATCCGCGAAGGATCATTCAGATTAACCGGCTCATTGGCAGGAAAGCGATATACTACAAAATAGCGGGCCAGCTCGGGATTTACGGGATGCTGCCGCGCCTGCCAGTGCAACAGGTAACCCTCGGCAGTCCATTCGGCTTTTAGCTTCTTCACCGCTTCGGGCGCCCGGTCGTGCTGATGCGTATAGGCAGGAATCAGTGCCGGATAGCGGTGATAGTTGCGCTGCAGACTGTCGGCCACGCCTGTATTGTTCCACAGAATCTCGTTTGCCGGCCAGAAACAGTTGCCGGAAACCTGTGGCAAGCCGCGCTCATAGCGCATTTTCTGCGTCAGATCGCCCGCTTTCATGGTGCGAGCCACATCCTGTCCGATATAGAGATGACCGCCGTTGGCATTTTTATCCCACCATTTGGCCAGTGTTACATAATCGGCCGCTTTATGTCCGATCTCCCAGTACAGCTGCGGTATATTATAATCAATCCATCCCTGCTGCACCCAGTAGGTGATGTCGGCATACAGATCGTCGTAGTTTTGCAGTCCGTTGGTCTCGCTGCCCGAACCGTCGGGCGTGCTCTTTTTGTTGCGGTAAATGCCAAACGGACTGATGCCGAAGCGCACCCAGGGCTTGGTGAGCAGAATGGTGCGTTTCAGTTCGCGCACCAGTTGGTTCACATTATTTCGGCGCCAGTCGGCGCGCTGCGAAGCCTGGTATCCTTTGTTCAGTCCGTATTTGCGGAAGCTGGCATCGTCGGGAAACGATTCGCCGGCAGCCGGATAGGGATAAAAATAATCATCCATATGAATGGCATCCACATCATAGCGACTCACGATATCCTGTACAACACTACAGATAAACTGTCGGTTCTCAGGCAGCCCCGGATCGAAAAGGATCTGTTTATTATAGACCACAAAGCGCTCAGGTTCACGATTGTAGATATGCGAATCAGCAAATCGGGTATTGCCCGAAGTGCTGGCCCGATACGGATTTAGCCAGGCATGAAACTCCATATTGCGTTTATGACATTCGTCGATCAGGAAAGCCATCAGATCAAAATTGCCTTCGGGTGCCCTGCCCTGCTGACCTGTATAAAAACGGCTCCAGGGTTCCAGTTTCGAGGGATAAAAGGCATCGGCCTCCGGTCTCACCTGGAAAATGATGGCGTTGATGCCGCATTGCTGTAAATAATCGAGCTTGCGCACAAAATCCTGTCGCAACTGCGCCGGCGTCATGTTTCTGTATTCGTCCTGAAATGCGGTCTGTATCCAGGCGCCGCGAAATTCACGTTTCAGGTGTGGGCCGGAGACTGTATCGGTTACTTTTCTGGATGATTTACAACCGGAGAATAAACCCAGCAGGCAGAGAAGAACAAGCGACAATAGTTTTATTTTCATGCAAATGAATGTTGGATCTGAATGTACAGTATGTTATAGTATCTTGAATTGATTTACAAATTTACAAAAAAAGCATGAACATCAAACAGATACTTGACAAAGCAGCTTTACTTTGTTATATTTGTGGTTTGGTAAAAAAAGAAGTGCAATACTATATGTCCGAAACGAATGCTATTTCGATAAAAGGGGCACGCATCAATAATCTGAAGAATATTGATGTAGATATCCCCAGAGATAAACTGGTTGTCATCACCGGCCTTTCGGGAAGTGGCAAATCATCGTTGGCTTTCGACACGCTTTATGCCGAAGGACAACGTCGTTATGTAGAAAGTTTATCGGCTTACGCCCGTCAGTTTTTAGGGCGCATGAGTAAGCCCGAATGCGATTATATCAAAGGCATCCCGCCTGCCATTGCCATCGAGCAGAAAGTCAATACCCGCAATCCGCGCTCTACGGTGGGAACCTCTACCGAGATTTACGAATACCTGCGCCTGCTTTATGCCCGCATCGGCAAAACGATTTCGCCCGTTTCGGGTGTTGAGGTGAAGAAACATCAGGCAGGCGATATCGTAAACGAGGTATTGTCGTATCCGCAGGGCACCCGCTTTGCGGTTTTTACGCCGATCATTCTGCCCGAAGACCGCACCATGAAGGAGCAACTCGAGATTCTGCAGAAAGAGGGTTATACCCGATTGAGTATCAACGATGAAGTATATCGCATTGCCGAGGTGCTGGCAGATGATAAACTGCTGGCATCGCCTTCGATTGAGTTATTGATAGACCGTCTCACGGTCTCTGAAGATAAAACTCTGAAGAGTCGTCTGGCCGATTCTGCCGAAACCGCCTTCTTCGAAGGTCACGGTGTCTGCATCATCCGCATCTATCTGCCGGATGAGGTGGTGATAAAAGAATATTCAAAGAAATTCGAGGCCGACGGCATCCGCTTTGAAGAGCCTTCGGATATGATGTTCAGCTTCAATAATCCGCTGGGCGCCTGCCCCGTTTGCGAAGGATTCGGCAAAGTACTGGGTATCGATGAAAATCTGGTTATTCCGGATAAAAGTCTGTCGGTTTACGAAGGTGCCGTAGTTTGCTGGAAAGGCGAAGTGATGAGCGAATGGCTGCGCAACTTCATGCGCGACAGCTATAAGTATGATTTCCCCGTGCATCGTCCCTATTATGATCTGACGCAGCAGGAGAAGGATTTGCTCTGGCACGGCGCCAAAGGACTGGAGGGCATTGATGCTTTCTTTAAATTCGTAGAAGAAAATCTTTATAAAATACAATACCGGGTGATGCAGGCGCGTTATCGCGGTAAAACAACCTGTCCTTCCTGTAAGGGCGGCCGACTTAAACCGGAGGCACTGTATGTGCAGGTGGGCGGCAAAAACATCGCCGAACTGGTGCAGATGCCGGTTTCGGAGGCCAAAGTTTTCTTTGAACAGCTGGAACTGTCGGATCAGGAGGCGCGCATCGGTAAACGCCTGCTGACCGAGATTAACAACCGCCTGCAGTTCTTGCTGGACGTCGGACTCGGTTATCTTACGCTCGATCGTTTATCGGCCACACTTTCGGGTGGCGAGAGTCAGCGTATCAACCTGGCTACTTCGCTGGGCAGCAGTCTGGTCGGCTCGCTCTATATTCTCGACGAACCGAGTATCGGTTTGCACTCGCGCGATACCGATCTGTTGATCAAAGTATTACGCCAGTTGCAGGAGTTAGGCAATACGGTGGTTGTGGTGGAACACGACGAAGAGATTATCCGCGCCGCCGATTATATTATTGATATCGGCCCGAAAGCCGGTCGGCAGGGCGGAAAAGTTGTTTACCAGGGCGACATCAGCGATTTGCAGACACACAGCGAAAGCTATACCGTGCGTTACCTCACCGGCGAAGACCGCATCGAAGTACCGCCTTTCCGCCGCCGCTGGAATAATTACATCGAGGTAAAAGGTGCTCGCAAAAATAACCTGAAAGGCATTGATGTGAAGTTCCCGCTCAATGTGATGACGGTAGTTACCGGCGTCAGCGGATCGGGAAAAAGTTCGCTGGTTCGCGATATCTTTTACGAGGGCGTAAAGAAACACCTCGACGAAGCCACGCGCCTGATGGTGGATTGTGCCGGATTAAGCGGTGATTTGCAACTCATTAAAGCCGTTGAGTTTGTGGATCAGAACTCGATCGGAAAAAGTTCGCGATCCAATCCCGTTACCTATATCGGCGCTTACGATGAAATCCGTAAGCTCTATGCCGAACAGGCTTTATCCAAACAAATGGGTTATACGGCAGCCTATTTCTCGTTCAACAAAGAGGGCGGTCGATGCGAAGAGTGTAAAGGTGAGGGAAAAATTACGGTAGAAATGCAGTTTATGGCTGATATCACACTGACCTGCGATGCCTGTCACGGCAAGCGCTTCAAAAAAGAGGTGCTGGATGTGGAATATCACGGCGCAAACATTTACGATATGCTGGAGATGACCGTGAATCAGGCCATCGAATTCCTGCAGGAGCAACCGGGCTCGCAGGAGAAAAAGATTGTACGTAAACTGAAGCCGTTGCAGGATGTGGGGCTGGGATACATCAAACTGGGACAAACCTCATCCACCTTATCGGGAGGTGAGAACCAGCGCGTTAAACTGGCTTACTATCTGGGGCAGGAGAAGCAGCAGCCCACGCTTTTTGTTTTCGACGAACCTACTACCGGTCTGCATTTTCATGACATCAAAACCCTGATGAAAGCCTTTAATGCGCTGATCGAAAAGGGTCATACCGTGGTGATCATCGAACACAATATGGATGTGATAAAATGTGCCGATCACATCATCGATTTAGGGCCTGAAGGCGGAAAGGCAGGCGGCGAACTGGTCTGCACCGGAACACCCGAAGAGATTGCCTGTTGCGAAAATTCGTATACCGGCAAATACCTGAATGAAAAACTGGAAGCTGATTCCTGAGTGAATCTTTAAAATATGCCGCTTTTACGGCAAATGCACTGTTATGTAATTCTGATTACACTGCAGTGCATTTTTTATTACACTGCAGTGGAATAAAAATTCCCTTGCAAAGGAATCGGAATGGCTTTGCAAGGGAATTTTAATCGGATCGTAAAGATAATTTTGAACGGCTTATAAGCTCTGACTATCGCCTTTCAATTTTTATTTCTTTACTACCGGATTTCATTATTATCGGTTATTTTTGCATGGATTGGAATCTGCTTTTCTCATTTTATATCTATTTCTTCTGATCATCACCAAACCACTCCTCCTCTTTTTTCTTTCGCAGTTTTAACCGCCGGATCTGGGTATAGCGAAACAGGAAGATCACAACCAGTGTAACACCAATCACGATGAAATATTCCGTATAATTGGGATTTTCCTTATTTCCGGGCCAGCCGATGTAGCTCATTACGCCTAAATAAATCAGCAGTACAGCCGTGATGATATTGATTTTCTTCATATTCTGTCTGTTCTTATCTGACAAATATAATGATTTAAACCCGATAGAACGAAACGAACTGCAAAAATCGCATCCGCCATGCCCCGAAATTGCACCGGTTGTTAAAAGCCGGTCAGCTTCAAAGTCTGCCGGTGCCCTTCACTTTGCACCTGCAACAGATAAATGCCTGCCGTGTAGTGCATCGGAAACTGAACCGATCCCGATAAATGATGCTGACGGAACAAACAGACTCCCGTGAGCGAATAAAGCGAAACTGCCGATTGATCCGGCAAATCACGGATAATCAAACAGCCCTGATGCAGCCGGGCCG
>CAMTPG010000016.1 GCA_947074335.1 uncultured Parabacteroides sp. | reverse complement strand
TCGATTTACTGGAGTTAAGCCGGGAGTTGGATGATTATGTAGTTTTTTATAACGGCCCTCAATCAGGAGCCTCAGCGCCCGATCATCATCATTTTCAAGCCGGAAACCGAGGCGCTTTTCCTTTGGAGGAATACTGGAAAAAGCTGCCGAGAATTCAAATAGCACAAAAGAGAAAAACAACACTCTTCGCATTTCCCGATCAGGCAGAAACCTTTTTCATTTTAATGGCCGATCAGGCAGAGGATGCACAGTTTTTGTTTCGCAAATTGTATGAAGCTTTGCCTCAACAAGCCGGAGATCCCGAACCGCGCATGAACATCTTAAGCTGGTTCGAAGATAACCGGTGGATTGTCTGTATCATTCCCCGACGCCAACTTCGCCCTTCCTGTTACGGAGAGAGTCTCGATAAAAATACATTCCTGATCAGCCCGGCATCGGTAGAAATGGGAGGTCTGATCACATTGCCTCTTCAGTCTGATTATAAAGCATTAACGGCTACAAAATTCAAAGAGATATTGAAAGAGGTTTGCTTTACAAAAGAACAATTGCTGGAGACGGCGATTGTGATTAATCAGTCGTTGATGCGTCAGTAAAATAGTATGCTACCGGCTGGTAACCCGACAGCATAAAACTATAGCTTAAATAAGATCGCATAACAGTGTAATTCAGATTACACTGTAGTGCACTGTAAATTACACTGCAGTGCAATACCCGGAAGTGAATCTGATGCAATTCGAATTATTCGGAATCAGGATACTGTTTTATGAAGAAATTGGGTTATATTTGTTATTTCCGATTTAGAGTCATTTTGATTCTGATCATCTAATTTGATACTATTATTATGAAAAAAAGAAATCCCTGGTTTTGGGTACCCTCACTCTACTTTGCACAAGGCATTCCGTATGTGGCCGTTATGGTTATATCTGTATTGATGTACAAACGGCTGGGCATTTCAAATACAGATATCGCATTATATACCAGCTGGCTGAATCTGCCGTGGGTGATCAAACCCTTCTGGAGTCCGTTTATTGATTTACTGAAGACCAAACGCTGGTGGATTATTCTGATGCAGCTGCTGATAGGCAGCGGACTGGGATGTATTGCTTTTACACTGCCTACTCCCTTTTATCTGCAGGCTTCGCTGGCCGTATTCTGGCTGATTGCTTTTAGTTCGGCCACACACGATATTGCAGCCGACGGTTTCTATATGTTGGCGCTCGATTCGCATGATCAGGCGTTTTATGTGGGCATCCGAACCACCTTTTACCGGTTTGCCGTAATTGCCGGACAGGGCTTACTGATTATGTTTGCCGGTTTCATGGAAACCCGATCGGGAAATATTCCGCTTTCCTGGTCGATTACATTTCTGATACTTTCGGGTATATTTATCGGGCTTTTTCTTTATCACCGGTTTATTCTGCCCCGCCCCGACAGTGATCATCCTTCGGCAGAGGTTACACCGAAAACCATTATGAAGGCCTTTTTCGAAACCTTCGCCTCTTTCTTCAAAAAGAAACAGGCTTTTGTGGGTATTTTATTTATGTTGCTTTATCGTTTGCCCGAGGCACAACTTACCAAACTGGTTACTCCGTTTTTAATTGATCCCCGCGAAGTGGGCGGTTTGGGATTGACAACTACACAAATCGGACTGGCTTACGGAACCATCGGAACTATCGGATTAACGCTGGGCGGCATTCTGGGCGGTTTAGCTGCATCGGCCGGCGGTTTGAAAAAATGGCTCTGGCCCATGGCACTGGCCATCACTTTACCCGATATTGTTTTTGTTTATCTCAGTCATGCCCTGCCCGAAAGTCTGCTGGCGGTGAATATCTGTGTATTCATCGAGCAGTTCGGTTACGGTTTCGGATTTGCAGCTTATATGTTATTCCTGATTTATTATTCGGCCGGACCGCAAAGCACGGCGCATTATGCCATTTGTACGGCGTTTATGGCGCTGGGACTGATGCTGCCCGGTATGGCAGCCGGCTGGTTACAGGAATATATGGGTTATGGTAACTTTTTCTGGTGGGTTATGGGTTGCTGTATTGTAACTTTGCTGGTAACGGCTCTGATACATGTGGATCCGGAATTTGGTAAGAAAAAGGCGGATGTCTGATTTTATCTGATAAATTGCTATAATTCATCCGCAGATTTTCAGATCCGGAATCCTGTTGCTTTTAACTTTATAAATGACAAAAATGCATCCGGATTACTTATATTTGTAACAGGCGTTGAGATCTGACCATCTTAACCGAATCGAAACCACAAACAAGAACATTAATTCTACATCGATGAAAAGACAAAACCGCATAAACAGAGGCATACGGATATTGCTTCTTTCTGGATTATTATTTGCTACAGGTTGTTCACAACAGGATATTGCGATAGATATTGAAATATCGGTAAACGGACAAACCGATGATCAAAATGCATCTTTAAATCCCGAAAGCGGAAGTAACAAAACAACATTACATTTTAAAACAGGGAATGGCAACTCTTCTGCTTCAGTCTCCATTTCTCCGGGCATCGCCACAGATCAGCTGATTTCAATTCAGATTTATCAAAACGGAAAGCCGGTCATTATCAAAGAATACAGAACCGATGATGCCGGAAATCTGATTCCTTCCGATCAGGAGGAGTTAGCACTTGAACCGGGCTCTTATCTGTTTCTGGCTACAATTCCAGGATCTTCGGAAGCCGGCGATTTCTCCGGTTACAGTCAGATGTTTGATATTAAAGGAGATTCACAGATCATAGAGCTTAACTTCGCAGCCTGCCTGACTGAGGTTATCGTTAAACTCTCGGCTCCGGATGTCAGGATTCGCTCTGTTGATGCGATCTCTGTCACCTCTTCTGATAAAAATAGTGCCGGCTGGAATGAATTGCAGGGAATGTATTTTCCCGCAACTGTTCTGACAGATTTTAATCCCATGAATCTGACCAAATCCGATCAGAGCTGGATCGGACAAACTACCATGGTTCCTTTGATTTATACGGGCAATCTTAAGATATCGGTTCAGGCCCGAATCGAAGAACAACCTGTAAGCGAATATTTTCTGGATCTTCCGATACAGGATGGAAAACTGGAAGCCGGAAAATCATATATTTATGAAGTCTGTATGGATTCAAACCGACTGTATTTACCGATTACATCCATTGACGACTGGCATGAAATAATTGTTACAGATAAACCGATAATAGCCACTCCGTTATAAAAGAATGCGCTTCAGAAAAGGATTCCGAAAATTCTTTCGTGTTTATTTTACCCTGTAAGATTTGATTATTTTCTTATATTTGTAGCATAACGTTGACTAAAAAACAGATGCAATGAAAACGACTATACCCGAACACCTCACGGCACTGCGTGTAGCCATGAAGGCGCATCAGATTGATGCATTTATTATTCCGACAACCGATCCGCACATGAGCGAATATCCGGCTTCGTGCTGGAAATACCGCGAATGGATTTCCGGATTTACCGGCTCGGCAGGAACGGTAGTGGTAACACTGGATAAAGCCGGACTGTGGACCGACTCGCGCTATTTTCTGCAGGCCGAAACGCAGCTCGAAGGAAGCGGCATTGATCTGTATCGCATGATGCTTCCCGAAACGCCCTCTATTCCCGAATTCCTCAGTCATGAACTGACTGCCGGAAAAACCGTTGGCTTAAATGGCGAAACCTACAGTTATGCCGATGCCATGACGCTTGCATTCGAACTGCATAAAAAGGAGATCAAACTGAATACTGCTGCAAATCTGCTGGATGAGATCTGGACTGATCGTCCGGCCGTTCCCGAAGCGAAAATCTTTGAAATGCCAATCGAATTTAGCGGCAAGGCGGCAGACGAGAAAATTGCAGAAATCAATAACCTGCTGCATAAAGCCGGAGCCGACTGTACCATACTTTCTGCATTAGACGAAGTGGCATGGACTTTCAATATCCGCGGCACGGATGTGGCCTACAATCCGGTAGCTGTAAGTTATGCCTTTATCTCGGAAAAAGAAAGTGTATTCTTCATCAATCCCAAAAAGGTTACCAAAGAGATCGCAGACGATCTGAAACGCGAAGGCATCATGCTGGCCGATTATTCGATGCTGATTCCTTACCTGAAGCGTCTGCCCGAAGGTATCCGTGTGCTGATCGATCCGAAACGAACCAATGTGGCCATATGCAATGCTTTGCCCGAAAATCATGTGTTGATCGAAGCGATTTCGCCGGCCAACCACCTGAAGAGTATCAAGAATGAAACCGAAATAAAAGGATTCAGAAGCGCCGTATTGAAAGACGGCGTTGCCCTGACACAGTTCTATTACTGGCTGGAACAGCAAATGAAGGCTGGCGAAAAGGTGACCGAACTCAGTGCCTCCGCTAAATTGACCGAACTGCGTGCAGAACAGCCGCTCTACATCATGGACAGCTTTGCAGCCATTTCGAGTTACGGACCACATGGCGCCGTTGTACATTATACACCGACACCCGAAACCGATACCGAGCTGGGCACAGACAATTTATACCTGCTCGATTCGGGCGGTCAATACCTGGACGGAACAACCGATGTAACGCGAACCATCGCCTTGTGCAAGGAACCGACCGAACAGATGAAAAAGGATTTTACCCGTACACTGAAAGGCACCATCGGCATTGCCAAATGCAAATTCCCGGCCGGCATACGCGGTTGCTTACTGGATGCTTTTGCCCGCAAACCGCTTTGGGATGCCGGCATTAATTACCTGCACGGCACCTGTCATGGCATCGGTCACTGCCTGAATGTACATGAAGGTCCGCAAAGTATCCGCATGGAAGAAAATCCGGTGATCCTCGAAGCCGGCATGGTGATGAGCGATGAACCGGCCATGTATCGTCCCGGCGAATATGGCATACGAACCGAGAATATGGTTTTGATACGCGACGACAGTGAAACCGAATTCGGTAAATTCCTCAGCTTCGACACACTGACACTGTGTTTTATTGATACCAAACTGGTTATTCCCTCCATGCTTTCGGTACGCGAACATGCCTGGCTGAACAAATATCATCAGATGGTATTTGATTTAATCAGTCCGCATCTTACTGCCGACGAAAGTAAATGGCTTAAACAAAAAACAGCAGAAATATAATACAATGGCTATCATCAGATCCGTACGTGGCTTTACCCCGAAATTCGGTAAAGACACTTTTTTGGCAGAGAATGCTGCTATTATTGGCGATGTAATCACGGGCGACGGCTGCAGCATCTGGTATGGTGCCGTTTTGCGTGGCGATGTTAACTCCATTCGCATCGGTAATTCGGTCAACATACAGGATGGATCGGTTTTACATACATTGTATGAAAAATCAGTACTGGAAATCGGCGATGATGTATCGATCGGGCACAATGTAACCATTCACGGAGCAAAGATTTGCAACGGCGCACTGGTAGGCATGGGCTCGGTGGTGCTGGATCATGCCGTGATCGGCGAAGGCGCAATTATTGCTGCCGGCTCGGTGGTGCTGAGTCGCACAATTGTAGAACCCGGCTGCATTTATGCCGGTGTCCCGGCTAAATTTGTAAAAAAGGTGGATCCCGAACAATCCAAGGAGATCAACCAGCGCATTGCCAACAATTACCACATGTATGCTTCCTGGTATAAAGAGGAAGAGGCTGCCGGTAAAACAGAATAACCCGGGAGTAACGCTCCGAACAAGAAGAGGCTGTCTGACACTAATAATGTTTAGACAGCCTCTTTTTTTGTCGGATACAATTTAGAGGTTTCGAAGCCGAACATCAGATGCTGATGAGTATACGCATTCCGATTGTCAATCATACAGAAAAAGAGGCTTTATTGTGCATTTGCCTTTCGATAATTGTCAAAAGGTCTTAGGATAATTGTCAAAAGGTCTTCCGACAATTGTCAAAAGGCCTTAGGATAATTATCAAAAGGTCTTAGGACAATTGTCGGAAGGCCTTTTGATAATTATCGAAAGGCAAATGGTATATACAGGATTTAAAACCGGATGTTCATGCAGGATGTTTTGCTACCTCGTCCTGCTGATTTTTCAGATCGCGTTTCGATCCCTTCTCCACAAAATAGAGACCGAAAACCAGGAAGATAAACGAAACCACCATCAGCCACTGAAACTGATCCTGCCGGGCGATTACGGCAATCACGGTGGTGATGATAATGCCCAGATATCCGTAGAGCGAAACAATGGTAGGCGTCATCAGCTGCAACCCGATGTTGCCCAGAATATAGGTAATTACGGTGGGGAAGATCAGAATAAATGCAAACACGGCAATCGGGAACCAGTGAAGCGGTTCATGAAAAAGCGGCGCCTCCCATTTGGTGAAAAGCGAAATGATGCAGGCCGAAAAGGCAGCGCCCTGAAAGCACCATTTATTAAAGGTATAAACGCCGGTTTTCTTCAGAAAATGGCGGGTCAGAATCAGGTTGAAGGCATTGATTATCGAGCAGATCAGCGTCAGCGCGTTGCCCAGTACCGGATTAGAGGCCATTTCGGGCGGCTGATGAAAAAACAGACTGAGTATCACACCGATAAACCCCAGCACCAGTCCGAGCCCTTTATTGCGGGTAAACTTCTCCTTGAAAAAAATCATCGACAGAAAAAACACCCAGATCGGTACAAGACAAAAAATAAAACGGGAGGTTACGGGCGTGGTATACTGCAATCCCACCACAAAAGCGGTACGTCCGGCACAGATGCCGATTGCGCCTACCAGAAAAATATAGATCTTATCGCGCGTGCCTATCCGGGGTTCATGCCGCACAAAAAGTGAGATGATGTAAAACACGATGGCTGCAAAAATAAAACGAATGGTTTGAAAAGTATAAGCACCGATCCATACCGGCAACAAAAATTTGACGGCATTCGAGTTTACACCATTAATAAAACGTGAGATAAACAGTACAAGATTACCTTTTATATAGGGATTCATCCGGTTTCTTTTTTCAGATTACTAATCAGAACAAGTCAGTGGCTTATTTTAAAGATAACACAAGAATTAAACAGAAAGTTGCGAATTGTTTAGCCAATACATAATAGGTATCCTTTTGTATATAATACGGTGTTAACAACGCTTCATCACAACCATCTGATAGGATTTATACACGTTTCACTATTCTGATCTATCACAAAAATAGGAAGATGCATAAATATTCTGTATATTTGCTTCTGACAAAAAAACACAGATCTTATGAAACAACTCATCCTTTCTGCGGCATCGCTTCTGGCGATTGCCCTGACAGCCTGTAATCCTGCCGATTCGAAGAAGCAGGATATTAATTTTGCAGAGCCGGCGCCTTTTAATCCGCCCACGTATATTTGTTATAAACTGGATAAACCCATTGTGGTAGACGGAAACATTTCTTCCGGCGAATGGGATAATGTTCCGTGGACTTCCGATTTTGTGGATATCGAAGGAGATAAACGGGATAAACCTTATTTTCAGACCCGCGCAAAAATGGCCTGGGACGATGAAGGTATGTATTTTGCAGCCTTAATGGAAGAGCCGCATGTATGGGCTACATTGCTGCAACATGATACGGTGATTTTTTACGACAATGATTTTGAAATCTTCCTCAATCCAACGAATGATACACACAACTACCTGGAATATGAGGTCAATGCACTCGGCACGGTCTGGGATTTGTATCTGTCGAAACCCTATCGCGACGGTCCGCAGGTATTGGATAACTGGGAAATGGCCGGCATGAAATCGGCAGTTGCCATTGATGGTACACTGAATAATCCGAAAGATAAGGATGTGTCGTGGAGTGTCGAAGTATTTCTTCCCTGGCAGACTATTTACCAGATGCAGCGCGGAAAAGGTGTGCCTGCCAACGGTGACCAGATGCGTGTGAATTTCTCGCGCGTACAATGGACTACCGAAGTGCGCGACGGACAATATGTCAAAGTGCCGATCGAAGGCGAAGAAAAGATTCGCGAACACAACTGGGTTTGGGCACCAACCGGCGTAATCAATATACATATGCCCGAATATTGGGGTTATGTACAGTTCTCGGATCTGATTGCCGGAACAGGCACTGCACAGTTTATCAATAAGCCGGAAGAAGAAACTAAATGGAAACTGCGCAAACTCTATTATCGCCAGAAAGCCTATGCCGCCGAAACGGGCAATTATGCCACAATGATTCAGCAGCTCAATCCGGCCGATATTTTAACACCCGAAGAGATCAATCAGCTTACGCTGGATAATACACCTTCGATGTACGAAATGACTTTGCCGGCTCCCGATGGCGCTGTGTGGCATATTCGTCAGGACGGATATGTCTGGTAAAAGATAAAACGATTTTTGTCCGGCAGCATCGGTTTACCCTGCTGCCGGATCTGTTTTTACTCCTGCTCCTTCTTCGTCATACCCGCCACAAACTCACCAGGTTTTATACCGAACTGTTTATAAAAGCATTTTGTAAAATAAGAGGGATTATTAAATCCGACCATATAACTGATTTCGCTGATGCGATAACGGTTCTCCTGCAACAGTGCGGCAGCCTTTTTAAGTCGCACCACCTGAATCAGTTCGTTGGGCGTTACATTGGCCAGGGTTTTGATTTTGGCAAATAATCCCGAGCGACTGATACATAACTTCTCGGCCAGAAAATCGATGGAGAGTTCCGGATTGGAGAAATTCTGCTCGATCAGACTGTTCAGTCGGGTAAGCAACTGCTCGTCTGCCGAATTGCCGGCGATACTCTTGAGCGGCACTAAAGGCATTTTCGAGAATTTCTGACGAAGCAGACTGCGCAAATCAATCAGATTGCGAATGCAGGATTCCAGATACTGCACCGAGAAAGGTTTTTCGATATAGGCATCGGCGCCGCAATCCAATCCTTCTATTTTAGAATGCACATCGGTTTTGGCGGTAAGCAGGATGAAGGGCAAATGACTCGTCAGCGGATTGTTGCGCACCGCTTTACAAAGATCCACACCATTCATGTTGGGCATCATCCAGTCGCTCACAATCAGTGTCACATCATGTGCCTTCAGCAGTTCGAGTGCCTCAATGCCGTCTTCGGCCGTCAGTATATGATAGGTATCGGCAAAGCTTCCCGACAGGAAACTCAGCATATCCGGGTTATCATCTACAATCAGCATGGTGGGCTGATTCTTCGAAGCAGAAAGTGGTGCCGCTTCAGGCAGAATATCTTCGGGTATTGTTTCGGGTTCGATGACAGTGCCGGCCGGCTGCTGCAACATTTCAGGTTGCTCCACAGGCAGTGTGATGATAAATGTACAACCATGACCGGGCACGGATTCCACTTCCACACAACCATTATGCGCCTCTACCACACTTTTCACAATGCTGAGTCCGATACCTGTTCCCGGCTTATTATCGGCCGCCTGATAAAACGGTTTGAATATATGCTGCTGCTCGGTCTTGCTGATGCCCGGACCGTTATCGGTTACACGGATCTCGAAGGTATGTTGCTGTGGTTTCACCTTACAAGACAGAATAATTTCATCTTTTGCATATTTGGCGGCATTCGAAAGCAGGTTGCTGATCATTTTAGTTACCGCCTCATTATCAATGCAGGCCGTAAAATCGGGATCGGGATAAAAAACCTCCAGTCGGGCTCCGCGCTGTTTGATTGCCGGAGCAAAATGCTCACTGATATGCTGCATCAGCTGGTAAATATTTTGCGATGTGCACTGAATCCGGATGCCCTCCTGCTCCACCTTACGAAAATCGAGCAGCTGGTTGACCAGATAAAGCAGGCGCTGGCTGTTGCGACTGATCACATCCAGATCCTCGCGTATCGGCAGCGGGATTGCAAGCGATGAGCGCTGAATCTTTTCGAGCGGACCGATAATGAGCGAAACCGGCGTGCGTATTTCGTGTGCCACCATGGTAAAGAAGCTGATCTTCGCTTCGTGCATCTCCTTCTCCTTTTCCACATTCAGCTTTTCGATGGCAGCCTGATGTTTCTTATCGCTACGGCGCAACAGAAGATAAACGAGTAACGCGAACAAACAGATGATCAATGAAATATAGGCAATCCGGAATCCTGCAGTCTGATAGAATGGCGGACGAATAACCAGTTCGAAGGTCGTGCCCTCATCATTCCAGAGATTGTCATTGTTTGAGGCTTTCACCCGGAAAGTATAACTACCCGGCGGCAGATTGGTATAAGTGGCTTTGTTCTGTGCTCCCACATAATTCCAGTCTTTATCGAAACCCTCCATCATATAAGCATACTGGTTTTTCTCGGAGGTACAATAGCTGAGTGAGGCAAAGCGAAAGCTCATTACATTCTGTTTGTACGAAAGGGTAAGACGATCCATAAATTCAGGTGCAACCGTGAGCTGTCCGTCTCCGACAGGCAGTTCGTTATTGAAAATCTCCACTTCGGTAACCACCACCTTCGGCACCATCTGATTGGTGCGGATATTATAGGGATAAAATGAGTTGAACCCTTTTACCGAGCCCACATAAATTTTGCCGTTAGCCGTTTTGAATCCGGAGTTCGGCAAAAACTGATCACTTTGTAAGCCGTCACTTTTGGAGAAGATCTGAACACCTTCGTCGGGGATATAGCGCACCAGCCCTTTGTTTGTGGTAAGCCATAAAGCATGCTGATCTTCGATAATGCAGGCAATATTATTACTGGGGATATCCAGTTCTATCAACTCGAAAGTATCCGATTCGGGATTATAGCGGGATAACCCTTCGGTAGTTGCAATCCAAAGTATGCCGCGGGTATCAATCAAAATCGAATTGACCTGATTGCTGATCAGTGATCCCGGTTTATCGGTATGCTGATAATTCTTCCAGATCTGATTATTGGGTTCATACTTATATAATCCTTTGCCGGAGGTTGCAAACCATAAATTACCTTTGGTATCCTGCGCAATATCCTGTGTAAGCACATTGATCTCGTTTACCCGTGTAAAATCATCCGTAGTGCGATTATAAAGATTGATGCCGGTGGTTGTGGCAACCCACAATCGCGATTCACGATCTTTGAAAATGGCATACGAACTGGTACCATCAATCGAGCGCGGGTTCCGTTCATCATAAATATATTTTTTGAATGTACCGGTTTTGGTATTCATTTTATTTACACCGCCGGTATAAGTTCCGATCCAGAGATCATCGCCATCCATACAAAGTGCATGCACATTGTGATACGATAAACTGTTGGGATTAGCCGGATCAGGCAGATAATTTTTAAACAGTCCTGTCGACGGAGTATAACAACTGATACCGCCATCGTCTGTCGATATCCATACATTGCCGTTTGTATCTTCGCAAAAACCGCTTACCACATTGCCCTGAATGGAATTATGAAAGCGCGAGGGGAAATAACAATCGAACTGCCCTGAAGCGGGCGATATATAATTGGCTCCGCCATAATAGGTACCCATCCAGATGCCGCCTTCGCGATCTTTCATCAGCGGATAGACAAACCGGCTGGAGAGTGAGTTCGGATCCAGATTATCTTCAATAAATGTTTTATGTGTACCGTTCTGGATATTAAACAGAGTCAATCCGTCGTCGGAACCGATCAGCAGCTGATTTGGCGCGTATTCGAGAATAGAATGGATATGCATAATTCCCTCTTTTGTATCGGGATGCATATAGGTAGTAACTTTTCCTGTGTACGGATCCATTTGCTGTAAACCCGAATCCCAGGTACCCAGCCAGAACCGATGATTTGAATCTTCTAAAATAGTCAGCGAACGCGTACTCAGATTATGTCGGTCGGGTATCAGCCGGAACGGCTCAAAATCGTTTGTGGAACGATTGTATTTATAGACATGCGCATTGCCCTGATTGGTAACGGCCCAGATCCTGTTTTCACTGTCTACATACACATGCGACACATGACCCGAACAGTAAGGCATTTCGTATTGCTGCAGGATCTGCTGAACCGGATTATATTTAAAGATACCCTGTCCGTAAGTAGAGAACCACATGTTTCCCTCTTTATCGCAGGTGATGTTGTTAATGGAATGATCCACCCAGGTTTTACGTCCGGTCTTTTCGGTAAAGAATTTGAACGTCTGTGTTTGCGGGCAATATTTAAACAGCCCTTTATCTGTACCAAGCCACATACAATCGCCATCTTCGTAAATAGCCGTGATATAATTATAATTGACCGGCTCATTTTCGCGATTGGCATATCTGAATTCCTTGATCATGTTGCCATCGTAACGACAAAGTCCCTCATCGGTTCCGAACCAGATAAAGCCGTTTTTATCCTGCATCAAAGCCCAGACCGTATTTGAACTCAGACCGTCGTCCATCGTTATATGTCTAAAGCTAAAGTCGGACGAGGCAGCAAAAAGAGTACAATTACAAATAAATATAAGTAGTAATAAGATTTGTTTTCGCATGGTATTTGTTAGCGTTTTTTTCAATAGATACGCAAAACTACAACATTTTTTAGGAAAAAGCATAAGTTGCAATTGTTAAATGAGTCTGAAAACAAACCTGAGCAGCACTGAGCCAATAGAATTTAACGTTTATTAATTGCATGAAAAACAATCAAAATAAAGCATTATGTTTCTGTTAATTACCTGAAATTCTTTCCGTATGATACGCAGGAATCAGGAACCGGGAAAATGAAGATTTCTTCTATTATTCAAAGGAATTCCCGGGCTGACAGCTGTCAGCCTGTGAAACAATTATCGTCGGCTTATAAGCAGACAAATATCGGTACACAGGCCTATGGTAGTCGGCCCGGGAATTGATCATAATCCGGCAATTAATAGGTTACCGTACAAAGAACATTAAACAAACACTTCCGAATATCGGATCTATTGCTTAAAAATCTTCAAAAATAAGCTGATTCAAATCCATTCATTATCGGAATAATGCCTGATATCAATTTAATTCAAAGTTATGTTAAATATGAATGTAGCCTGGTATTTTGCACCCGACACTGTGTAAATCATGGTTTCTTTAACCGTGTATTTATCACCCGCTTTCGATTTGCCGGGATACTGACCGATGGTAAACTGATAATCGGATGCACTGTATTCCACGAATAGTTTGCTGTCGTTGTCGCTGCCCCAGGAAGTCACATCGCCTTTGCTGTCGAACCAGTGACCGAAGCCGTTGGCGGTAGCATTAAACTCGATGGAACCATCTGC
Source organism: uncultured Parabacteroides sp. (assembly GCA_947074335.1). Taxonomy (GTDB): domain Bacteria; phylum Bacteroidota; class Bacteroidia; order Bacteroidales; family Tannerellaceae; genus Parabacteroides. The sequence continues at coordinate 3,395 of CAMTPG010000016.1, read as the reverse complement.
CTGAATTGCGGCAAAAGCGATTTTGCCTTCAGCCGGCTGACTGCCTGCCGAAAGCATCAGTCCCGATAAAGCGGCCGGTTGTTGCACAAAGGCCTGAGCCAGTTTCTGCAGATCGCCGTTCGATTTGAGGTTCACGCTTGTTCCGTCGTAACTTTCGGCTGCGGGGAAGGATACATTGTATGTAAAGCTGATATCCTGCGGTTTGGCTGTTTCATCGATAGAGATATCGCCCAGCAAACCTGTGCCTTCAAATTTTACTTTGTAGGGCCACTGCTCATCATTCAACTCTTTTTCGTCCCAGGGATGAGCCACATATTTCGTCGGAGCACCCATCACCACAAAATAAAGGCTTTGTGTATTGGCAGGCACTGTAAATGATGATTTACCGGCAGCATCTTTATGCATGGCACCATACTCGCGGGTACCGTTGGCTTTGTGAGCCACGAAACCGTAACGCCAGCCTGCATTTTGCGGATTTACATTATTGTAGGTGGTTACATTGCCTTTCACCACTTCGCTTTCCATATACTGACCCGGATCGTTAGCGGCCAGCTCAGAACCCGGTGCCAGTCCGGCGAAATCAACCGTAACCTCGGTTCCTGCAGCAGGCACATTGAGTGCGATCACATTGAAACCTGTAGTTCCGGGACAGCTGGCATAAGCTACCTGATGATAATTATCGGCCACTTTGAAAAGCTGGGTCGCATATTTACCCTGATAAGCATCCGAAGCATACTGATGCAGGAAGTCAATATCGAAAGTAGCCATCCGTGCTGCATAATCGTAGAGTTCGGCATGCATCACTTCGAGCTGGTTGCCGCAGTATAAACGCATATAAGTCTGAATGGGATCTTCGGGCGATGCCGATTCAATCCAGATTTTAGATACAACATCAATACCATGTTTCTGAGCCCAGTAATACTGCATCCAGTAACTGGCATAACGCATCCACTCATGCGAGAAATGGCGGTGATAATTGGCCATCCATACATTGAAATGATAATTGGGGAAAAGTTGTTCGGGATAATCCTGGAACGATTGCCACTGGGCACATTGTTCCCAGAAACCGTTACCGCCGTTGCTTCCCTGATATCCGTAACGGAAACCCTGTTTGTAATCGTCGGCAGCGCCCATCAACAGTTTGTCGCAATATACCTGATACTGAAAACTGTGACCGATTTCGTGTGCAATGGTCGAACCTACAGGCTGACAGGTGCTCGGGTTTACCCACAAAGCGCCGATCACATTATCGTAACCTGAACCTGTGGCCAGCCACTCATCCTGATAGATCAGGTAGATTTCCATTTTATATTGATCCAGATAGGATTTGCCGCTTCCTTTTTCGGCGAACTTCAATACCTCAACATTGGTTTTGTAGAACTGTTCAGCTTTCAGCAGCAGATCATCGATATCCACACGCAGATGAGACGGTACCGATTCGCTGTTGGGATCGGTGCCGAAATCAGGCTCCCAGAACACAAAGAAGTTTTCGCTTTGAGCCGAGCGGAACCACGACCATTTTGAGTCGCTGCGCAACATATCCATGCGTCCGAATTCGGCCGGTTTATAGTATTTGTCGAAATCTTTTACATCCGACTGGCTCATGACGCGCACCGTATTGCCGGCCTGCTCGAATGTAATGGAAACAGCCGACGAACCGCAAGCCAGTTTCAGCAGCGCCGAACGGGCCACATCCGATTCATTAAGCGAAGCGGTTACCGTGAGGGCCACTTTGCCGCCGATACCCTTTTCTTTATTGAGTTTCAGCCAGCTGGTTGCCGAAGCTTTGCTTGCCGACTGGGTGGATTCTTCTAAAGTAGCTTCCCACGAAGTGGTAGCGGTAAAATTGATGGTGCATGATTCGCCATCGGCCGATAAGGCGTACGAAGTTGCCGCGTCGTCATCCAGCAGGATGCGGGCACTGTCGCCTTTATTGTCTTTGTCGCTACAGGCCATACCGCCCAAAAGCAGCATACTCATCAATCCGTACGAACTGATCAGGCGACTAAAACGTTGTATGTTTTTAATTTTCATATTGTATAGGATGAATGGAAATAAAAAAAGAAAGAGGCTGTCTGCCAGAGACAGACCTCTTTCTTATATGGAGAAGCCAAACTAATTTGCAGCAGTTACATTGTATGTAATGTTGAAGATGGCTTTACCACCGTTGCAGGTGATAATCATTTTTGTAGTAACGGTCTGACCGTTCGGATCGCAGTTGCCCGGATGGTTACCGCCATAGAGATACAGACTTTCTTCGTTACCGCCAAGGCTGCACCAGATGATACCGTCGCCCCAGCCTGAAGCTTCGCCGTCGCCGTTAATCCAGTAACCCGGAGCATCGGCTGTATACGAAGGCTCTTCTTCAGTCTCTTCGCCCAGATAGATTTTCAGATCGCCGTTTTGTTTGGCGCTGAATATTTCGTAAGTAGTCATCTTGAAGGCATCGCGCAACAACTCTTTCACATCCACCTGCTGACTTGAATAATAGTCATCATAGGCTTTCGTGAATGTAAGATTCTGTTCGATCGTAGTGGGATTGCCCGAAGGACGTGTTTCCGGATCCTGATAAGCGGCAATCGTTACTTTAATCTTCAGCATAACAATTTTATTGTTTGCCAGGAAGCCATACTGGATATTTACCACATCACCGGCACTCAGATTACCCGGCATCTGACCCACACCTACGCAGTCGGCATCAAAACCTTCATCCTCATCGCCATACGAAGTATAAACACTGGCATTATCGCCCCATGAGCCAACAAAACCATTCAGATCGTACCAGAAACCATTGTAAGTAACTGCTTCCTGAGCATAGCTGCCATCTTCGTTTACACCGATAAACTGTACTTCATCCATCGAGGCGATACCTAAATCGCTCAATGTTTTGGCCAGATCAAACTGAACAGGTTCCTGCGAGTAATCGCTCTTCGGAGTCATTACCAGCTCCAGCTCCTGTGTGCCAACCACACCGGCTGTAATCTGACCGGCTTCGGCAGCTGTGATATACATAACAACCGCTACACGTTTTTCATTGTATTTCAGACATTCGATAATGCGAATCTGCTGTCCGTCAGACAGGTGACCCGGATACTGACCTACGGCAAATGCACCCTTTTCAGGATTAAATTCGGCAAATACCATGGCATCTGCGCCCCATGTTGTAATATCGCCGTTTGCATCCCACCAGTGTCCCCAGGGTGAATTAGTATTCGTAGCCGAACCTACATCAGCATGTGTAGAACCCTGAATGGCAAATCCTTTAATTTCGGGAGCACCTGCTTCGCCGGCAATACCGTCCAGTAATTCCTGTACAGAGATACCAAACAGATCGGCAATCTTCTGGTTATCGATTTCGAGCGTGGCACCATCGTACAGCGACTGGCTGATGGTGA
>CAMTPG010000015.1 GCA_947074335.1 uncultured Parabacteroides sp. | reverse complement strand
TTTTCGGCAAAGGTTGTCAGCTGCAGATCCTTGATATCCATATAAAAGAGGGTGAACTCACCATCCAGTCTGTTTTTTATCAACTCACTGCGGATACCCAGCTCATAGCACCAGCTGTGTTCGGGCTTATACGCGGCAGCCTCTTCCACGGCTATCGGCTCTTTGGCTTTATCGGGAGCAAATTTAGACATCAGATCATATTGAGCCTGTGCCTGAACCAGATCGCCAAACATCTGTACATTATAACCACCTGTTTTATATCCTTTGGCAACAGAAAAATAGGTAAAAGTTCCCGGCAGGCACTGATAGCGCAGCGAGGCTTTAGGCAGAGCCTGCAGGAAATGTTGCGAAGTTTTTCCCGTTAACTGAGTCTCTACCGGAATCATCATCTGAATCGGTCCCATCTGCATACCAATCTTCATACTGTCTACCGCCGAATGATAATTCATACGCTCTTTTTCGTAATCCAGTCGGATACCGGCTGTTGCCGATAAACCCGGAATGATCAGATCATTGTATGTACCCTGCATAAACGCGGCAAAGCCGTATGTGGGCGTAGAGAAACTTCCGGGAAAATAGATCTGATTTTGTCCGTCGCCATATACCGTGAGATGCGGAGCATTCGGATTATCGGCCACAATGCCATTAAATACATTTTGTAAAATACTTTCTATGCCATCCTCTTTAAAGATCACCGGGCCGTCTGTATGCAGGCTGTTGTAAAAACCAAAAGCACCGGCACTCCACTGAAACGGATTTTTGGTATTTGATTTCACGGCAACCTCCTGAGTCCATGCATACTGACTTTGTTTCTGATTTAAGGTAAAAATGGATTTTTCGGTATAATCCTGATCCATTTTCATATCATCCCTTAAATTCTGATAAGTCGTTGTAGAAGAAAGAATAATCTGTTTATTTACCCACTCCAGATACAGACTGTTATTGAAAATCCGACGCCAGTAGGAGCTGGGATCATTAATCCGGATAGGTTGTACTTTCCCGGTTTCCGCATCATACTGACCATATGGAAATGCTCCCTGATCCACATAATCCAGATTGAAAGTGTACTGAGCACGTAGCTGATCGGTAATCTGCCAGTCCATCTTCAGATGTCCGCCGGCCGATTCTTCACGATCCGCTTTTTTATTTTTATATTCATTCATAAAAAAGCCGTCGTTTCTATCGTAATAGGCACCGGCCGAGATCCCGAAGCGCTCACCTATTTTGGTGTAATGGGAAGCTTTGGCTTTGAATGTACCATAATTACCTCCGGAAAGATAAATCTTTGTTCCCTGATAATTCAGCGGCGATAAGGTGTATACATTGATGATACCTCCCATGGCATTACGTCCATACAGGGTTCCCTGCGGACCGCGTAATACCTCAATTCGTTGGATATCATTAAATTCGAAGTCGAATGCACTTTTATCCAAGTATGGGATATTATCTACATACAAGCCAATAGACTGACCGCTGCTTCGAGCTCCGATGCCGCGAATATAAATGGCTGAAGTAAGACGTGCCCCGTAATCCGGCATATATAAATTGGGAACATATACACTGATATCTTTCAATGCATCAATCTGGCGTGCATTGATATCCTGAGGCGAGAGTAATGAAACAGATCCCGGCAATAACCGCAAATCATTGGTCTCTTTTGTAGAAGAAGTTATCACAACTTCATCCATGGTAAAAGTCTTTATGGTATCCTTACTTAATACGCCTCCTTTTTCTTCGGCAGATAAAAAAGAGACAGACATCCATAAACCGAAACACAATAAAAGCAGCTGACGGTAATTCATTATTTAAAATTTAATATTATTAATCTTTCGATGTTACAAAGAAACAGGAAAGATAAAAGGAAGTCAATCACTAAATGTAGTGATTTTCTTATAATTCAATTTCATCGCCGGAGATATATCCATTCATGATGGCATAGAAAGTAAGGCCGGAAACGGTTTTAATGCCTAATTTTGAAGTAATATTTTTACGGTGAGTCAATACGGTATTCAGGCTGATATTGAGTTTGTCGGCAATCTCTTTATTGGTACTTCCTTTCACAATTAATTGCAAAACATCAATTTCGCGTGCTGATAATCCTTTATTGTTTTCACCGCTCTGAATAGTATTGGTATCGTTTTCGAATAATAATTCAATTTGTTCGATCATTAATTCAAGTGAATCATTGGATGCAATCTGATAAATGGAAGCAGTTTTGTTTATTATTGGTTGTTGGTTGAGAATTAATAATGTTTTACTTTTCCGGGGAAGAAAGAAATCCATATTATTGACCCATATTTCGGCACAGGTAAAATAATAATCATACGACTCATGATTTTTATCGGAAGTAAAAGTCTCCGCCGACTGATAGCTTGTTATATCGAGTGGCGGAAAATATTCTGATAAAAGATGTTGCAAACCAAGACACTGCAGAGTATCCGGAAGAATAATTGCGATATGTTTATTGGAATGCATACCGAAGGCTTCATTTATTGAGTTGCTCCATCGCTGTAATCATGGGAACCAGAATCCGGTAACGAATGCGGTTATGCTGTTTGATGTCTTTTTCCAGACTGCTGATCGAGAATAATACGGCATAACATAAATTCTCATCATAATCGCCGGTAATATGTTTGATCATGATACGTTTAATATCAGAAAGCAATGCTTCTATCGGATCATCAGCTTCGGGTCTGATTCCTGTTGAAAAGTCATTGGTTTGCGAAATCTGCCGGGACAAATCCTGCCGGCTTAACGAAAGGCAATACGGAAACCAGTTTTTCTGGTCATTCTGAATTCGTTTAATCAGTTCATTTTTAAACTCGGCAAAGAATTTACCAATTACTGCCAGCGAATAATTGCCCTCGGGATTCATGGCAATAAACGAATTCAGATGACGTGTGATATTCGGCAACTGGAAACGTTCGTAATATTGATTGGTTTTGGTCAGATAATCGATGATTTGCGAAGTATGAAACGATTGTAACTTCTTTTCGGGAAAATACTCTTCGTTCAGATAGGTATTCAGGATCATTAATAAAAAATCCGTATCCAGCTGATGTGCTTCGCATACCGCTTTTACCGATTCGTCGCCTAATCCGAGGCGAATACCTAACCGGTTTAATACAGGAATGAGTGAGGTATGTTCTGCAACTACCTCACTCAATATCATATTAGGATAAACTAAAGGCATTTTTTAAGCTTCTTCCCATTGTTTGCGTAATAATTCGACAGCTGCAGGAACTACAATCGTACGGTCGCCCTGTGCACCACATTCGAAACTTACATAATTATTATAACCGATGGCTTTTAACCCTTTGAATCCGTCTACATAATTATCAGCATCGCCATCTTCGCCCGGCATGCTGCGTCGTTTACGACTGGCCACATGCACATGCTGAAGTTGATCGCCAGCAGTAATAAATGCACCCATATCCGAAGGCTCTTCCCAGGTCATATGCCAGAAGTCGCCCATACAGCGAACCCCCGGATTATTGATATCCCGGCAAAGAGAGGCAGCATCAGCTACCTGTCGTAAATAGAAACATTCGCGACGGTTCAATGGTTCAAAAACAACCGTTGTACCATGTTGCTGTGCGAAATTACCCAGTTCATTGAATTGTTCGCAAAGAAAATCACGGGTTTCCTGATTGTGCGGCATCGCCGGAACCTGTCCGTTGAATGCCGGAACAATAATGACTCCGGTAGAACCCAGTTCACCTGCCGGAACTATGATCTCCTTCATGGTATCAATACACTGTTTACGGATAGCCGGATCGGTAGAAAGCATAAAACCGTCGAAACCGGCACAGATAGCACTGACCTGGATATTACGTCCGTTTAATGCCTCTTTGATCTCTTTTACGCGACCATTTAATCCTCTTCCTCCCGGTTCGAATCCTACCACGCCCAGCTGCTCCATATAGTCGAACTTCTGATTCAGATTTTCGCCCGGAGCGATTCCTTCCTGAAAAGAGAGTTTCAATTCAGGTGTATTGGCAGAACAACATGTCTTTGCGGCTGCATTTACACTGGCATTAGCCGTGTTACCGCCGCAAGCTGCCAAAGCAGAACTTCCGGCGGCAACAGCAGCGCTGGCAAAAGTTGTTTTCAAAAAACTTCTTCTGTTAAAACTCATACGGTTTATCCTTTATTTGTAAGCGGAGCACCCGGTACTTCTACAATGTAACCGGTCATATCCATTTTACCCAGATTCAGATCAACCGGTATGTAATCGATAGGCGAACCTACCATTTCATCCCAGGTTACTTCCTTACCGCTATAAGCCGATTCGCGGCCCATAATAGCAGCCATATTGGCGATAGCTGTTTCCGAAGCCTGTTCGATCGGCTGATTCTTACGGATGCAGTTGATGAAATTTACATGCTCCAATGTATACGGGTCGTTCTGTTGATGAGCCTCTTTTTCAGCATCTTTATCATATTTCCAAACCACATTACCATTGTTGTCTTTGATCACGGTTTCGTTGTTTGCCGTAGACCAGGATCCTTTGGTACCCTGAATGAATTCACTTACATTGTTATCGCATCCGTCAATCTGGCGACACATACTCAACAGGTGAATGCCATTGTCCATGGTGAAATCAACAACGAAATTATCATACTGGTCGCCGGTAACACGACGCTGGCGTGAACCAAAACCGGTAGCTTTTTCGGGTTTCAGTCCGGAGAACCAGGTAAATACATCAATGTTATGTACATGCTGCTCAACGATGTGATCGCCTGATAACCATTTCCAGTTTACCCAGTCTTTGATCATATATTCGCAATCATTCTGTCCGGGCTGACGGTCACGATACCACAACATCGGCTGATTCCAATATACGGCACCACCTGTAATATCGCCGATTGCACCTTCCTGGATCTTTTTGTATGAATCCACGTAGTTGCGCTGATGATGACGTTGGGTTCCTGTTACAACCGCCAGATTCTTAGCCTGTGCCTGTTTAGAAGTTGCCATAATCTTGCGATAACCGGCAGGATCTACACAAATCGGTTTTTCAAGGAATGAATGTTTACCTTTTTCGGTTGCATATTGGAAATGATCCGGACGGAATACCGGCGGTGTAGCAATCAGAACCACATCCACATCCGGATCGTCAATTACCTGTTTATATGAATCTAAACCCACATGGCGTTTGCTTGCGGGAATATCAATATCTTTATCTGCTTTCAGTTTATCGGCCAGATTGTCTACTCTTTCCTGGAATGTATCACCCAAAGCCACAATGGTAACACCATTACCTGCATTCAGGAAATTATAAGCTGCACCCGAACCGCGTCCGCCGCAACCGATTACACCTGCTCTTAACGGACGACCGTCGATTGCCATATCCGGCAATTCAGGTACATAATAAGTGCCTGCTTCCCGAAGCGGTTTCTGAGAATTAGCTTTTGCTCCTTCTGCGCAAGAAGTTAAAGACCCAACGGCTGTTCCTGTACCGATCGCACCCAGTGCACCGGCTACTGCAGAACTCTTTAAAAAAGATCTTCTGCTGATGTTACTTTCTTTCTTCATGATATGGTATTTAATAAGATTAAAATATTTTTTTACTTAGTCAGAATTTCAGATTCGGGTTCACAAACCACACGGAAACCAATGCCGCGAATATCCGAATACCACCAGATGCTCTTGGGCTGCTGCGGGTCTGTTTTCAGCCACTGATCATGATTGGTTGATCCGCGGGCTGCAGATCTCAGATCGGCCGCATCCGATGCATAATTACCGCCGCGAACCACCCATTCGGTACCTTCGGTTACAAGCGGATCGGTAACGGTTTCGCCTGTTTTACCATAGGCTTCCGCATCATATTTATCGGCACAATATTCCATAACATTACCCAGCATATTTACTAATCCGAACGGATTGGGTTTTACAAATGAGGGTTCCTGTGTTTTATTTTTACTATTCTTTGAATAGATTACATACGAACTGATGCTGTCTGTTTTGGCATCAAAGAATTTACGCATAAAGCCCTGATCCGAGAAATCTTTCGGATTGCCGGCAAAGAAATAGGGCGTTTCGGTACCGCCACGGGCTGCATATTCCCATTCGGCCTCTGTGGGAAGACGGTATTTCTTACCCGTTACTTCAGATAACCATTGGCAGAATATTTCGGCAGCATAATGCGTCATGGTGATTGCCGGACGATCACCGGTTCCCCAGCCCTGATCCGGGAATCCGAACGGCGGAGTAGGACCTGAGATGGCATCGGCTGCCGGATTTGTACTGTTGTTGGCATAAACTTTATCAGGCGGAGTACGACCTTCGCTCATGGTTTTGCCGTAGAACATCCAGTATTGATCCCAGGTTACCTCTACTTCGGCCATAAAGAACGGACTTACGGTAACCGTACGTACCGGCGCTTCATCAGCCTGATGGAATGCCTCTTTCGAGGTGCTGCCCATTTTGAAGGTTCCGCCCGGTATGGCAACCATATTAAAGGTGATTACAGAACCCGGAATCTGTTCGGTAAAACTTTCGAATGTACCTACCGGTGTTGATTCTTTGAAGAATAAGCTGGTATCCACCGATGCATTGCGCGAAGCGGGCAGACCGGTCATTTTACCATGCGAATAATTCGGATTATAATGACCTGCATCCAGGTGGCAGCTGATACATTGTAAATTTAATTTCTTTTCATTGTCTTCGTAATAGAGGTGTGCCGTAATTGCATCCGAAGTAACTCCTTCCGGAAACAGATTCTGATGGCACTCTTTACACGATTCATTGGGGATGTATTTTATGGCATTTTCCAATTCGGATTTTGCTTCCCAGTTAAAATCAGCGCTGTCTTTTGTCCAGTATGACCAAACATCTTTAATCCCCATTTTGGCTTTTGCCGTATAATAATTCCAGGTCTGATCCTGCGGCGGTAAATGGCAGGCTACACAATGTACCTTTACACCGCTGCTGTTGTTCACGTGTTTGGATAATTTCCAGCTCTGTTCGGCCTGTGGATGCACATGGCATTTCATGCATGATTCATCACTCGAATAATGTACGGAGAGGTTATATAATCCAATCATGATCCCTGCACCAACCAGGAATCCGATGATCAGAATAAATAACTTTCCTTTAAAGAAGTTTTTTCTTTTCTTGGAATTATAGCGATTAGAATAATTGTTACTTGACATAGGTCTTCATGGTATGCGGTTAAGCGCAATCTTTAAAATAGATTAATAATCGGCAATAAAAATAAAACATTTCTTATAGATAATAAAACAATAAGAAAATAATTTAACGAATAATTTGAGTTGATTAGTTTTTTTTATCAAATTAATACGGAAAAAGGAACAATACCTTAAATCAGGTACTGTTCCTTCTTCTGAATTATAAATATACGAATTATTTATAACTGTTTTTTATCGGTTGCATGATAAATGAGAACTCATAATCATCATACGGAATACGATATTGTTCGAGCGGTAAAGTGCCCCAGCTGGTTACACAGCCTAATCCCATTTGAGCCTGATCGATCAGCAGATTGGTATAATTAACCTGCGGAACCAGTTCCGAATGGCTTTGTCCTTTATCATCGCCGTCGTCGAGTGATTCGATTGAATAATTCAGGGCAGAAGCAGAGAACGGATTTGCAGCTACAAACAACAGACCATTGCCGGCCGTGTTGGTTTGACGCCACCAGCGGATATCTGTTTTCGTTCCGTTTTCCTGCGGACGGATATAGGGGTAGAACTGTTCGCTTGTAGTCTGCGAATAATTGCCGATGAATGTGGCATTATTACGATCCGAATAGTTTTCGATCGGACCTCTTCCGTAATAATTGCTGATATCCATGGTTTTTGGCATTTGCATCTGCATGCCGTAGCGGAACAGATTCGATACTTCGGCCGATTTATCGGCAATCAGTTGTTCGGTCACTTTTACGGCACCTACATTATTAATCAGATAAGTCATGATTAATTTGCCGGGAACCTGTGCCATGGTATATTCGGCGATCACTTTAGCCAGTCCGTCTTCCATACTTTCTGTCAGCGATTCCAGTTTCAGTCCCGGATTTTTCCAGGCTGCATAACGTTTCTGCAAACCGGCACCCATATCATTATCAGTCGGTGCACGCCAGAAGTTCGGTGTCAGTTTACCATCGGCTGTCAGCATTTGCTGTCCATTCACTTCATACAGACACATGAAACCATCTTTCCGACCAAAATCGATCTGGAAATTTTGTCCTTTAACAATCAGATAATTACGATCGTTTGTTTTGAACGATGGTAAAACTGTTGTTCTGTTTTTCTGTGTCAGATTTTCCAGTGTCAACGAAGGTGCCTGATAAGGCTGAATGGCCAACTGATTTTCGGCTACCGTAAAACCGGCCGGCAACAGCGGTTCGCCTTTTTTCAGTTTGAAGGCCACATTCAGTAACAATTCTTTTTCCGGAGCTATACCGGCAGTCGTGTAATCCAGTTTTAATTGTTTAGTTTGCTGCGGAGCCACATTCAGATCAGAAACAATACCTTTTTCCACTACATCACCATCAGCCAGTAATTCCCATTCGGCATAATAATTACTCAGATCGGTAAAGAAGTTTTCATTGTATACATTTACAAGACCTTTCGATAAATCTTCTGGAGTAACCCAGATCGACTGATAAATATGTGCTACTTCGTATGCGTGCGGATTCAGTTCACGATCCGGATTAATCAATCCGTTATCCATAAAGTTATTATCCGAAGCATCGTACCGGTTCCAGTCGCCGCCATAGGCATAATAACTTACTCCGTCGGGCGATGTGGCACGTAACGACTGATCAACAAAATCCCAGATGAAACCACCCTGATATTTCGGATATTCGCGGATCAGATCCCAGTATTCTTTGAAACCACCCTGCGAGTTACCCATGGCATGTGCATATTCACACTGAATCAACGGTTTCTCAATATCACCTTTGCAGTACTCTTCGGCACGCTCATAATTCAGATACATCGGGCAGTAAATATCTGTAAACTCATTGGTACGTGCCTGCTCATATTGTGTGGCACGCGAAGGATCTTCGTTTTTAATCCAGGTATAACAGGCTTCGAAGTTGGGTCCGAATCCGGCTTCATTACCCAGCGACCAGAAAATGATCGAAGGATGATTAAATCCGCGCTGTACATTGCGCTGGTTGCGTTCCAGATGTGCTTTTTTGAACTGCGGATTCTTTGCCAGTGTCTGATCACCATATCCCATACCGTGCGATTCCACATTTGCTTCGGCTACCACATACAATCCGTATTGATCGCATAAGTCATACCACAGGTTGTCGTCGGGATAATGACAGGTACGAACGGCATTGATGTTCAGCTCTTTCATGCGCTGAATATCCTGTATCATGCGTTCGGGCGATACGATATAACCACCGTCGGGATCCAGTTCGTGGCGGTCGGCTCCTTTAAATAATACCGGCTGACCGTTCACCAGAATCTGGGCACCTTTTAATTCGATTTTGCGGAATCCCACATTTACGGGAATCGATTCAACTACCGTATTTCCGTCTTTCATGGTGGCTACCAGTGTGTAGAGTACCGGAGTTTCGGCCGACCATTTTGCCGGGTTAGCCACATTCATCGTCGTGGTTACTTTACCTGAACCCTTCACGGTAGAGTTAGCCACGGCATTACCGGCATTGTCCAGTAATTTCAGATCCACGGTTCCGTTACCTTTCAGTAACAGGTCAATATTCAGATTGCCGTCTTTATAATCTGCATCCAGATCCGGTGTTACACGGATATCCTGAATGTATTTTGAGTTTCTGGCATACAGGTAGCAGTCGCGACCTACCCCCGAGAGGCGCAGAAAGTCCTGATCCTCCAGATAAGTACCGTCGCACCAGCGGAATACCTGAAATGCAATCGTGTTATTACCCGGTTTCAGATATTTTGTAATATTGAATTCGGCTTCCAGTTTACTATCTTCGCTATAGCCCACAAACTGTCCGTTTACCCACAGATAAATATTCGATGTAACCGAACCGAAATGAGCGAAAACCTCTTTTCCCTTCCAGTCGGCAGGCAACACAAACTCCTTTCGGTAAGAGCCCACATTATTATTTTCTACAGGCACTTCGGGCGGATTGTTTTTAAACTGACTGCGCCACGGATAACCTACATTCACATAAAGCGGATCACCATATCCGTTCAGTTCCCACAAGCCGGGCACAGGCATGGTATCCCAGCCCTTATCATCAAACCCCGGTTTGAAAAAATCTGTCGGGCGCTGATCAGCATCCTTTACCCAGTAGAACTTCCAGTCGCCGTTGAGCGACATAAAATTTTCTGATTCTGTTTTATCACCATTCAAAGCATTCTCCTCTGATTCGTAGGCGAAATAATTCGTGTGCATCGGCGCACGATTTACCTGATTTACCTCAGGATTTTGCCATTCATTACGTTGTGCGAAAGCCGAAGCGGTAAGCAACGACAAACAGCAACATGCCAATACGTTAAGTTTCATAAGTGTTGTTCAATATAATATGTCTAAGTTTACTCAATCCATTTGATCCATTTGGTGGTATTGTTATATCCCGATTCCACCATGGTCTCAATAAACTGCATGCCTCGTACACCATCTGTTACAGTAGGGAAATCAAGCATTTCGGCTGTCGGCGTTTCGCCGCCGGCTTTTGCGCGTACTGTTAATGCAAAATTGCGGTATATGTTGGCAAATGCTTCAATAAATCCTTCCGGATGGCCGGCCGGTGTGCGTGTATTCCAAATCGTACCTTCGGTGAGGTATCCGTTGTTGCCGATATTTAGTATCTCTGTCGGACGGTTGCCCCATTTCAGATGCAGAATATTCGGATCCATCTGGCGCCATTCGATGCCACCCTTTTCGCCATAGATGCGAATGCGTATATTATTCGCTTCGCCGGTACCAATCTGTGTAGCCGTAAGTACACCCGATACACCCTCTTCGTAACGCAAAAATGCAGCTCCGTCGTCATCAATCGGACGTCCCGGTACAAAGGCCTTCAGCTCGGCGCAAATCTCTTCTACTTTCAGGCCCGAAATGTATTCGGCCAGATGCCAGGCATGTGTGCCGATATCGCCCACACAACCCGCTTTACCCGAACGCTTCGGATCGGTACGCCAGCCGGCATTATTACCGCCCAGAATTTCAATACGCTCTGAAAGCCATCCCTGGGTATATTCCACATAGATGCGGCGCAGTTTTCCCAGCTCACCTTTGGCAATGCGGGCTTTGGCCTCTTTTACGGCCGGATATCCGGTGTAAACATGGGTTAAAGCCAGCACAAGCCCGGTCTCTTCCACCTTTTTTTGTAACAGTTTAGCCTCTTCCAATGAGAATGTCATCGGTTTATCCAGCACCACATGAAAACCTCTTTCGAGTGCCATCATGGCCGGCTCAAAATGCCAGCGGTTCGGTGTTACGATGGTTACAAAATCCATGCGTTCGGATTCGGGCAGAGACATTTCATGATCAAACATCTCCTGATAGGTGTTGTAGATTCTGTCTTCGGGCAGGAAATAAGATAAACCGGAGCTTTTAGAGATTTCAGGGTCGATGCTGAAACATCCGCAAACCAGTTCAATCTGATTATCCATAAATGCGGCACGACGGTGAATTGCTCCAATAAAAGCGTCACTTCCTCCGCCTACCATGCCCATGCGTAATTTTCTGTTCTTCATGATAATAATTAAATTTAATATATTAGATCGCTAACATGTTCCAAAAATAGCAATTATTGTTTATTTTACAACTAAAATCGGGCGGTTTGCTTTCAAATCTTTTATTGAAATGTTTTAAAACAGCGAATTGTTGTATTTGTTAACAATAGGGTATAATGTTATAAATAAAAAATGAGGTTATGATGATTCACAACCTCATTCTATTTATGATACTCCGGTATTATTGCATACCCGGATTTTGTACTAAATTCGGATTACGATTGATTTCGTCACGTTTAATCGGAGCGAAATACATTTTGTTATCCCATTTACGCGCTTCACGACCCGATAAATCTTTGATCCAGTAATGGTAATCATATTTGTCTTCGTTGTGGATATAGGGTTTCATCTGTGTCTGTCCCGGTTTAAGTAAACCATAAACCAGTACACCGGTAAGTTGTTTGTTACCACATTCATCACCAATCATCCAGCGGCGGATGTCGAAATAACGGTTGTTTTCGTAAGCAAATTCAACACGGCGTTCGTGACGAACAAATTCACGCATATCTGCCTGATTGAAGGATTTGCCCTGTGCGGTTAAAGCCTCACGGGTTGTTTTGATACCGATACGTCCGCGAACAGCATCCAGATAACCGGCAGCCTCTTCCAGCTCGTTGTTTTCGATGGCAGCTTCGGCTGCAATCAGATACATTTCGGCCAGACGCATAAATGTCCAGGGTACAGATTGCGGATAATATTGTGCATCTACTGCAGGATCAATCAATTTACGTTCGTAATAACCGGTCCATGATCCGTTCCAGTCTTCAATCGGTCCCTGACGGGTATCAATACCATTCATACCTTTGAATTTCACGGTTTGTCCGTTCGGCAGTGCCAGTTCGATGTTGGCATCACCATCATTCACTTCGTAATAACCACATTGCAGACGACCCAGCGGAGTAGGATCCAGTCCCTGTGCATCCGACGGACGCGGACGTCCCCATTCGTTACCATCGGTACCTACAGTGGCATAGAAGCGCGGCTCACGACCGTTGTATGGATTACCCAGCTGATAATCGCCCACTTTTGTCATACCTGTACCTATGGTTCCGTCTTCGTATTCAAAAGCCATAACCAGATCCTGCGAAGGGGTTGTACCTGCCCAGTTGTGATATCCGTTCGGTCCGTGCTGTAATCCCAGCCAGTTTTTATCGCCGGCTTCTGTAGAGAACAGACGTACAAACATTTGCTCGTTGTTGAGCGATGTCATCATGTTATTCCATTTGTTGGCACGGGCAATGTTATCACCGCCTGTACAATCAACCAGAGAGAAAATGCTGCTGTTAATAACTTGTACTGCGGCCTCTTTGGCTTTGCGATAGGTGGATGAACGATCGCCTGAAAAATGGTTAACCGACAGAGTATTGATTGAACGGTCTGCATACAGCGGACTGGCAACATGTAATAAAGCGCGTGCTTTCAAGCCGGTTGCCACATATTTGGTAACGCGTCCGAGGTTATTATCGTCTACAGTTTCCGGAAGCAGCTGTTCTGCCATCTCACAGTCTCTTACGATGAAATCCAGACACTCGTCCATCGTGTTGCGTGGTTTTTGCATACCTTCGATATCATTCATATCGAATACTTCATCCACCAGCGGTACGCCGCCATATCCGCGAATCAGTTCGGTATATAACCAGGCACGAATCAGATGGGCTTCACCCCTCATCTGATCCAGGTCAAAACCCGATTTTGGCGGTACCTGATCAATATTCTGAATGATGATGTTGCAATAACGAATACCCATATACCGGTCTACCCAGCGGAAAGGATTATTCCAATTGTTAAACCATTGCAGATCACTTTCAGATACAGTGGCTTCGTTTACCGGTTTCTGTCCATAATTATGTGTGAAATAGGCATCATCTGTCAATCCGTCCAGTGTATGCTCTAAAGCGCCATGGCGCACATACAGGTAAAGATTGTTTACAAAAGCCTGTGTCAGTGCCGGATCAGAGAACACCATATCTTCCGAATACTGATCGGTAGGCGTAATGTCCATAAAATCGCTGCAGGAGGTTAACGAGATGGTTGAACCGAATGCGAGTGCAATGAATATATGTTTTAAGTTTTTCATGTCGTTATAATTTTAGAATGTGATTGAAGCACCCCAGTTGAATACGCGTCTTTGCGGATAATCCTTACCGGTATTGTTGGCTTCAGGGTCCTGAACTTTTACATTATCGATAGTGAATACATTAGATGCATTCATGAATACACGTAAGTTAGAAATTCCTACATTTCTTACGCCCGGTAAATTGAATGTATAACCGAATTCAAGGTTTTTCAAACGCAGATAATCTGTGTTATGCAGATAATAGGTGTTTTGATTGGATACCCAGTATTCTGTATCGCGATTGTATGTACGCGGATGTTCAACCTGCCAGTTTTCTTCGGTCCAGCGGTTCAGGTAAGTGTCGCGATAGAAGTTACCGGCTTCACCGGCACGTTCACGCCAGATGTAAGTCTGTCCGCCTGTAGCACCCTGGAACAACAACATAATGTCGAAATTATTCCACTGGGCTGTCAGTGTTAAACCACCTACGAAACGAGGTTCGGCATTTTTACCACTTCTTACACGGTCGTCGGCATCAATTCGGCCGTCACCATTGATATCCACAAATTTAATGTCACCCAGACGAGCGCCGTCCCAATGCGGATAATTGTCTAATTCTTCCTGTGTATTGAATACACCGTCGGCTACATAATACAGATTCGTATTGATCGGTCCGCCTTCGTACCACTGATAAGAAGGAGCTCCCGGCGTTTCATCCCAATACAATAGTTTGTTCTTCGCATAGGTCATGTTGAACGACGCACTGTAATTTACTTTTCCGATGCGATCCTGCCACAAAATCAAGGACTCGAAACCACGGTTAGACATTTTACCCAGATTTTCGCGAGGCAGCGTAATACCCGAAATTTCAGGTAAAGAGGCATTACGATAAATCAACATGTTGGTACGTCTGTGATAGAATACATCAGTTTCCCATGATAAACGGTTATCCAGGAATTTGAAATCCAAACCTACATTATAAGTGGTACCTCTTTCCCAGGTAATATTCGGGTTCGGAGTACGGGTGGGATACAATGTTTTATTGAATGTAGAACCAAACAGGTATTCAGTACCGAAGCTGTAGGTATTCAGGAACTGGATAGAACGATCCAGATTACCATCTGCATCTGTCAATGCATCATTACCGGTTTGCGAAACAGATGCGCGCAGTTTGAAATAATCGATGAAGCGTACATTTTCTTTCCACCATGCCTCTTCAGACACACGCCATGCAGCAGCACCACCGGGGAAGAATCCGTAACGGTTTCCTTTCGGGAAACGATATGAACCATCGGCACGCCATACAAATTCGAGAATGTAACGTTCTTTGAAGTTATAGGTAAAACGACCGAAATAGTTTAAACGTTTTTCTTTCCATGAATAACCTTCGTTAGAGCGTTCGTCCAAACCTCCCAAATTCAGCTCGGGGAGCTGGTCAGAAAGGAAATAACGACGGAATGCACCCATATAGTTTAATTCTGTTCCCTGCCATTCCACACCGAATGAACCGGTAAAGTTGTTGTTTCCGAATGATTTTTCGTAAGTTACAATTGTATTCAACATCCAGTCTGTGCGGTCTGTATTTTGCTGGGTCAGCTCAGGAGTAGCCGGACCTTTCAAACCCGGAGTCAGTGTATGCTCTGCATTTCCATCCCAAGAGTAAAGTGTCCAGGGAGTTCTGAAGCGTTTGCGGAATTTGAAATATTTATCGTACGATCCGCTGGCATTTACGCTTAAACCTTCCACACCGGGGATATCCAGGATTAATTGCAAGGTATTCTGGATATAATAATCTTTCTGGTTGTCGGAACCTGTTGCATCTGTACCGGTTACAACGGGGTTGTCTCCGTACTCCAGGTCCGGTCCGGGTTCGCCGGAAGGCCAGTAGCCGGGCATATTGGGTTTACTACGTACCAGTGCTGTAAAGATTTCATCGGCACTTTTAGTCGGATATTTACGATTTTCCATACGAGAGATCGTTCCGTATGTCATTTTCAGGTATTTATTGATCTGTGCGTCAATGTTGGCACGAACGCTGTATTGATCATAACGGTTAGCCGAATTTTTATAGATACCATCTTCACCGTTAGCTGCGAAATTTACATAGAATTTGAATTTTTCGCTACCGCCCGAAATACCAACATCGTTACGATATAACGGAGAGGCATTTTTGATCGTTTCGCCAAACCAGTCTGTATTGGGATGTCCCCAGGGATCAGATCCGTCTTTGTACATCTGCAAATCAGCAGCCGAATAGCGATGTTCGCGTCCCTGATAACGGTCGATATCATTGATCATGGTGGCATATTCAAATGCGTCGCACATTTCGGGTAAGCGGGTTGCCTGAGAGAAACCTACGCTACCGTTATAAGTAATGGTGGGTTTACCCTCTTTACCTCTTTTGGTAGTAACCAGGATAACACCATTGGCGGCACGCGAACCATAAATGGCTGCTGCTGCATCTTTCAATACCGAAATAGATTCGATTTCGCTCGGATTCAGACGATCCAGACCACCGGCACGACCGGCAACACCGTCGATTATGATCAGCGGATCGTTATTTCCGGTTGAATTTGTACCGCGGATACGGATAGTTGTACCACCACCACCGGGTTCGTCAGAACGCTGGAACCCGATAACACCGGGCATACGTCCAACCATACCGTTGGTTAAGTTTGTGGTAGGAGAGGCCATCAGTTCGTCTCCTTTCAGTGTGGCTACCGAACCGGTAACGGTTACCTTTTTCTGGGTACCGTAACCTACAACGACTACTTCGTCGATATTTTGTGTATCGTCGTGTAATGTTACATCAACAACCGACTGACCGGCAACCGGTGCTTCTTCTGTTTTGTAACCAATGAATGAGAATACCAGAATGGCATCGTTAGGTACCTGTAGCACATAATTACCATCTACATCTGAATTGTACCAATCGTAGTGCCTTTAGCCGCTACGTTTACACCAATCAGTGGCTCACCCGTTACATCAATAACCGTACCTTTTACGGTTTTCTGTTGGGCAAATGCCTGTGTTGAGCAAAGAAGACACAGTAATAAGGTTAACATCCTGAGGGAATTACTGAGTGTTCGGCTCATTTTTCGTTGTGATTTTGAATAAGAAGATTTTTTCATATTCATACTTTGAATTTTTAAAATAATATAAGGTTAAAAACATATTTGGACATTTATGTCCCGAATGAATAGCTTAGCATACATAAAAAGGCTATGTCATAGGCATCAGAATTAATGTATTAATATTACTAATTTAATTTACAATCACTATTTTACTAATAAATCAAAGACAGTTGATAAAAAAATGTTCTACTCTCTTCAAATTTTTATAGGTTAATACCATTACATTGCAGTTCTATTTATGTAAATATTATGCAATAAAGTGGTTTATTTTTAGATTCTTTTAAGAATTAACAGCTGCAAATATATATATAATATTATGTAATATCAAGATTGATTGTATATTATACAACCTATTTTTGATTATTAAAAAAGGAAAATTTCTGTTTGTATTATCTTATACATTTTGTTTATGAGTGTATTATGTCTACGAAACTAAGCATATATGTTTGAGAGCATTGTTTTGATGATCTTAATAGCGGCTTGTAGGTAGAGTATGTAGGGTATT
>CAMTPG010000014.1 GCA_947074335.1 uncultured Parabacteroides sp. | reverse complement strand
TCTTTTTATCTGTTTTTAGTTATTATCTGATCCATTTGCCTTTCGATAATTGTCGTAAGGCCTTTTGATAATTGTCCTAAGACCTTTTGATAATTGTCGTAAGGCCTTTTGATAATTGTCCGAAGACCTTTTGATAATTATCGTAAGACCTTTTGACAATTATCAAAAGGCAATTCGTCTGTCAGGCCTAAAAAACCGGCCAGTTTATCCGCATCTTTTTCTGCCGGCGAAATTTCGAATCCGCTGTTGAGGTCGATACCTGCGCAACGCGGATGCGAGAAGTTTTTTAAAGCCTCAATGCTGTCGGGACCGATGCCGCCGCTGAGCAGAAAAGGCGTTTCGCCGTGGTAATGCTGTAATACCGACCAGTCGAAAGCGCGCCCCGAACCGCCATATCCCGCACATTTTGTATCAAACAAAAAGTAATCGGCACGGCCGGCATACGCATCCGTCTGTTTCAAATCGTCGGCAGTTTCTATGGAGAAGGCCTTGATTACGGCATAGCCCCGTTTTTGCAAAGCATAGCAGTCGTCGGGCGATTCAGCCCCGTGCAGCTGCAGATAATCCAGTTTGAAAAGTGCCGCCGTCTCCATGATCTGCCGGGCAGGCGCGTTTACAAAAACACCCACCCGCTTTACCATGCGGCCCGATGCCTTCAGCGCCTCGCCGATGGCTGCCGCCTTTTCTGCCTGATCCGTTACAAAGCGCGGCGATTTCGGATAGAAGATAAATCCCATCCAATCCACCGGCAAAGCCGCTACTGCCTGTATATTTTCGGGCCGGCGCATGCCGCACACCTTGATCAGCATGTCAGCTCCTCCGTAAAATGCGCCAGGGCAAGGCCCGGATTTTCCGTTTTCATAAAGGTTTCGCCCATCAGGAACCCTTTAAAACCGGTTTCGCGCAGCCGGCAAACCGTTTCGGGCCGGCTGATTCCGCTTTCAGAAACCAGCAGCGGATAACAGCCTCGCGTCTGAGCCGCCTCTTTCATCTGTCCGGCCATGCGGAACGAATTCTGAATATCGGTATGGAAAGTGCCCAGATTACGGTTGTTCACACCCAGCATATCAATGTGCGGATTCAGGTGATTCAGCTCCGATTCGCTGTGTACCTCCAGCAACACCTCCATATTCAGGGCATGTGCCAGCTTGGCCAGATTCAGACAGCTCTCTTCGTCCAGACAGGCCGCAATCAGCAAAATGGCATCGGCACCCATTACGCGCGCCTGATAAATCTGATACGGATCGATGATAAAATCTTTACGCAGCAAAGGCAGCTTTACCCGTTCGCGTGCCGCACAGAGATCGCCCAGCGAGCCGCCGAAAAACTTCGAATCGGTCAGCACCGAACAGGCCGCCGCGCCGTTAGCCTCGTAAGCCGGAACCACATCTGCCACGCGGGCATCGGGATGCAACCAGCCTTTCGACGGGCTTTTTCGCTTGAATTCGGCAATGATGCCGGTAGCTGATTTTTCGAGCGATGTACGCATCGAAACCGTCGGGCGGTCGATGCGGTCGCCGCCCAGACCCAGCAGCGTCTGTAATTTCACCGCCTGCTTCTGGCGCGCCACTTCGTTCTTTTTGTTGGCCACTATTTCCTGTAAAATATCTTTCATAACCACTTAACTGTTGATGGAAAGGAATTGTTTGAAGGCCTCGTGTGCACGGCCGCTCTCCAATGATTCGCGGGCTTCGGCCAGGCAGGTTTCGATTTTTTTCTCCGGGCAAATCACCTGAATGGCGAAAGCAGCATTGGCAATCACACAGTTGGTTTGTGCCGCCGTAGCCTGATTGGCAAGTACGGCATCGAAAATGCGCGCGGCATCGGCCACTGTGGCGCCGCCATCCAGTGCTGTTTCCGGAACTCGTTCAAAACCAAGCATCTCGGGCGTATAGAGTTTCTCTTTTTCGGCCATCACCACCTTAAATTCGGAGGTGAGCGAAATTTCATCGTAACCGTCCAGACTGTGTACCACGGCAAAACGAGTACCGCTTTCCTGATAGGTATAACTGTATAAACGCTGCAACGGCAGGTTGTAAACGCCCAGCAACTGATAGGCAGGCATGGTCGGATTAACCAGCGGCCCCAACATATTAAAGAAGCTGCGCACGCCGAGACTTTTACGCACCGGCGCCACCGCTTTGAGTGCGGGGTTGAAAAGCGGTGCATGCAGATAAGCCATATTGCTCGTTTCGATGGAGCGGCGCAGCAAATCAATCTTGTTACTGAATTTTACGCCGTGCTCTTCCATTACATTACTGGCACCGCTTACCGATGTGGCGCCGTAGTTGCCGTGTTTTACCACTTTATAGCCGGCGCCGGCCACCACAAAACAGGCGGTTGTACTGATGTTGAATGTATTTTTTCCGTCGCCGCCCGTGCCCACAATGTCGATGGGTTTGTATTCGGAAAGATCTACCGGGAAGCGCATTTCGAGCAATGCATCGCGAAATCCCGAAAGCTCTTCCACCGAGATGTTACGCATTAAGAATACCGTGATCAGACTGGCAATCTGCGAATCGTTGTATTTGCCGTTGGCCATGTCTTGCAGGATGTTGCGCGCTTCGTCGCGTCCTAAATACTGATGTTCGAATAATCGATAAAGTATGGATTTCATAAAGATTGATTTAACCAGTTTTTGATAATTGTTTTACCTTTGGGTGTAAGCACCGATTCGGGATGAAACTGAATACCTTTCACATCGTATTCGCGATGGCGCAGCGCCATGATTTGTCCCTCTTCGGGCTCTTCGGCCGTGATTTCCAGACAGTCGGGGAAATCCTCTTTCGAAACAACCCACGAGTGATAACGGCCGGCGCGAAATCCGGGCTGCAATCCGTCGAAAATCGGATCGTTGGCTTTGAGTCGCACATCCGAGCAAACGCCGTGATGCACATCGGTCAGGTTGATCAGCTTTGCACCGAAGGCTTCGCCGATGGCCTGTTCGCCCAGGCAGACACCCAGAATACTTTTTGTAGGCGCATAGCGGCGGATGAGCGGCAGCAAAATACCGGCCTCTTCGGGAATGCCCGGTCCGGGCGAAAGCAGGATTTTGTCGAAACGCTCCACTTCGTCGAGCGATATTTTGTCGTTGCGGTGCACTTCCACATCGGCACCCAGCTCTTTTAATATATGTAAGAGATTGTATGTAAACGAATCGTAATTGTCAAATAATAAAATCTTCATGATGCATTAATTCTTTAGTTGTTCTGCTAAATCGATGGCCTTTTTCAAAGCACCCAGTTTATTGTTCACCTCCTGCAGCTCGCGCTCGTCGTTGCTCTTGGCTACGATGCCGGCGCCGGCCTGATAGTACAGCACATTGCCGCGACTCACAAAAGTACGGATGGTAATGGCCTGATTCAGATCGCCGTCGAAGCCGATAAATCCGATGCAACCGCCATAAGCGCCGCGGTTGCGCTGCTCGATCTCGGTGATGAGCTGCATGGCACGCACTTTCGGGGCGCCGCTCAGTGTGCCGGCCGGGAATGTGTCGATGTAGGTTTTCACCGGATTGCTGTCGGGATTGATTTCGCCGCTCACGCGCGATACCAGATGGATGACATGGCTGTAGTATTGAACCTCTTTGTAGAAATCTACCTGTACGTGATTGGCATTGCGGCTCAGGTCGTTGCGTGCCAGATCTACCAGCATCACATGTTCGGCATTCTCTTTCGGATCGGCCAGCAGTGCTTCGGTGCGCTGTTTGTCGAGTGCCACATCGCCGGTACGAAAAGCCGTTCCGGCAATCGGGTCGATGCTGGCGTGTCCGTCGGTTACTTTGCAATGCGTCTCGGGCGAAGAGCCGAAGATGCGGAATCCGCCAAAATCGAAATAGAAAAGATAGGGCGAAGGATTGATACTGCGCAGCGCACGGTAAACTTTGAAGTCGTCGCCGCGAAAAGCCTGCTCGAAACGGCGGCTCAGCACAATCTGGAACACATCGCCGCGCAGGCAGTGACGAACACCTTCGCGCACCATGGCTTTGTATTCTTCGTCGGTAACGGGTGATGTTTCGGGGCCGACAGGCTGAAAATTATAGGAGGCGTAATTGCGGTTCTCGATCAGTGTCTCAATTTCCTGCAGGTGCGGCTCTTCGCCGGGAGCAAGCAGCTCGATCAGCAGCAGTTCGTTTTTGAAATGATCGAACACCAGAATATACTTATATAATATGTATAGCATATCGGGCGCATCATTCTCTTCGTGGTGGGCTTCCATAACCGGAATCGACTCGAAGTAGCGTACGGCATCGAAGGCGGTGTAGCCAAACAGACCGCAGATTTTTTTATCCATGCCTTCGATAGTGAAGCGCTGCAGAAAATCGTTCATGGCATCTTCCACGCGAAAGGTGTCGGTGAGCGGTTTTACCTCCTGTTTATTATCGGGGAATGTCATGGTACAGGCGCCGCTGTTGATGCCGATGCTGGCCAGCGGACCTAAAGCGATGTACGAGAGGCTGTTTTCGTTGCCGTGATAATCGGAACTCTCCAGCAGCGCCGATTCGGGATAGATATCGCGCACTTTCAGATAAATGCTTACCGGCGTATGTAAATCGCCTAATACTCTTTTGCTTATGGTTTTAAAATGATAGCTCATTGTTGTTATGTTAGCAGATTTTACTTCGTTTTATTTTTATGGGCGATGTAGGTTTCCATGTCTTTGTCGCCGCGACCCGATACGGTGAGTACCACCACATCTTCGGGTTTGAAAGTCACTTTATCGAGCGCGCCCAGTGCATGCGCACTTTCCAGTGCCGGAATGATGCCTTCGAGGCGTGTCAGTTCAAAAGCCGCATCGAGTGCTTCTTCATCATCAACGGCCAGAATCGTGGCGCGGCGGGTAGCCGACAGATTGGCATGAATCGGTCCGATGCCCGGATAATCCAGTCCGGCCGAAATGGAATAGGGCTCTTCAATCTGGCCGTCTTCATTCTGCATCACCAGTGTGCGCGAGCCATGGATAATTCCTTTTTTACCCAGTTGGATGGTGGCCGCACTTTCGCCGCTGGCAATGCCGTGTCCGCCGGCTTCAGCCAGTACGATTTTTACCCGTTCATCATCCAGATAATGATAAATGGTGCCGGCTGCGTTGCTTCCGCCGCCCACACAGGCGATCAGGTAATCGGGATAATCGCGGCCTTCCTGTTCGAGCAGCTGCTTTTTAATCTCTTCGCTGATTACCGATTGCAGGCGTGCCACCATGTCGGGATAAGGATGCGGACCCACAGTTGATCCGATAATGTAGTAAGTATCAGCCGGATGACAGCACCAGTCGCGAATGGCTTCGTTAGTCGCATCCTTCAGTGTCATGTTGCCCGAAGTTACCGGCACAACCTTAGCACCCAGCATCTCCATTTTCTGCACATTGGCATGTTGGCGCTCCACATCGGTTTTTCCCATATACACAATACATTCCATATTCATCAGTGCGCAAACCGTGGCAGTGGCTACGCCGTGCTGCCCGGCGCCTGTTTCGGCAATGATGCGTTTTTTGCCCATGTGGCGGGCCAGCAGAATCTGTCCGATGGTGTTGTTTATTTTATGGGCGCCGGTATGATTCAGATCCTCGCGTTTGAGATAAATTTTGCAACCATATTTTTCGCTCAGCCGGCGCGATAAATAGAGTGGGGAAGGGCGACCTACATAATCGCGCAGCAATACATCAAAATCGCGGCGGAAGGTTTCGCTTTCCAGCACGGCTGCATAGGTGTTTTGCAATGTTTCCACACACTGATGCAGGATTTCGGGCACATAAGCGCCGCCAAATTCGCCGTAATAACCCTGTTTGTCTACCTGATACGTTTTCATTTTTATCTTTTAGTTTTATTTATTATTCTTTAATCGAACCACTTTCGGTAATAAAAAAAGGCCTGCCGCAAGTGCGACAGACCTTTCTGATATCTTTATTTCGTATATACATATGAGTCTTCGTTCCTTACGACTGTAGAAGTTGCAAGAAGCGCCACCAATATGTATTTACTAAAATTGTTCTCATTACCTTTGTTGTTAATACGGCAGCAAATATATGTATTCTGTTACAAACTGCAAATAAAAATGCGATTTTTCTCAAAAAATATTTATTTGAGCGTCTCTTTTACCTGATTGATCGCATTCAGCCCTTTCGAAAATCCGATGTAAGGAATCAGATGGATCAGGGTTGCGTAGATGGTTTCTTCACTGTTGCCGGCTTTGATATTGCCGCGAATATGCGATGCCAGCTGCGGTGTAAGTCCATCTGATGCCAAAATGGTTAATACCACCAGTTCACGCTCCTGAAGGGTCAATCCTTCGCGGGTATAAAAATCGCCGAAACACATGGAGGTAAGCAGTTCGGGGATGATTTCACCGAAACCCTCCGGCAATCCTTCGAGGCTGTTTTGAATATTGTCTCCATAGAGCGGAGCCTGAATAGCGCGTCCTTTTTCGTAGCGATCGGCCTCGGTGGTGGTGCCACAGGCGGGAAGCGGGATTTCAATGTCTTGTGCCTTAAATACTTCGTTCATGGTATTCAGGGCATTCAGGGTTTTGGGAAATCCGATAAAAGGTGCGCACAGATAAATGGCTTCGCGGATGGCAACCGGTTCTACGCCGGTATGAAGCGCTGCCGCAACATGTGCTTTCAGTTGTGGCAGTGTCTGCATCGTGGCCAAAGCCACAACGGTAAACAGTTCGCGTTGCCGGTCGTTCAGATCGCCGATGTAAAAAACTTCGCCGAAGATAAAACGCCGGAGAATTTCCATGAGTTCCGGGTCGGCTTCGACGGAAGGATCAGGCTGTCCGTTGAACAGCTGCTGGTACTTCTGCAGGCTTAATTGTTGTCTGTCCATTTCCTGTAAATTATTTTGTTGTGCTGCAAGGGGTTGAAAAATACTTAATAAACCGATTGTCAGACTGATTAGATATTTCATATGATGATATAATTGAATAATGATTTTATGCGTAATTCGTAAATCCGGATGTTGTTATCATTGAATCGGGTCAATCGATCTTATCCGATTTGCAATCCCGCAGTCTGTTTATACTTAATTAAGTGCCATACCATATTCATCTTCGGTTACCGGCGAAAGCCAGGTTACATTCGATCCCTCTTTATAATTGGTGATGGCAATGTGTGTAAAAGGCGAATCGGGTGCTGCGCCATGCCAGTGTTCCACATCGGCGGGAATCACGAAAACATCTCCTTTGGTTAGCTTTACGGCTGGTTTGTCGCGTTCCTGGTAATAGCCGTTACCATCGGTAACCAATAACACCTGTTCTACGGGATGTGTATGCCAAAGTGTGCGCGAACCGGGTTCGAATTTAACATCGCCGATGCTGTATTGCATGGTTTCGGTAGGCTGCATCAGCACATTCAGATTAACCGGGCCGGTGAACCATTCGGAAGGAGCGGGCTGTCCTTTATCAAAAATATCATTTGTTTGAATGACTTCGAACCCGGAGGCTTTTTCCTGTTGATTTGGTGAAGTTGTGCAAGAGCAAACGGCACCCAGTGTGAGTGTTGAAAAGACAAGAAATGCAACAGGTTGTAAAAAAGTTTTCATAAATCTGTATATTAATATATGTATACAACAAATGTAGCTCTGAATATGCTTGCAAATTGTATATAAATTACAGATTCTTTTATATATATTACTGCAATCGCAATGTGTCGAAACCTGTTGAAAAGAAAATGGTTGCAGAATAAGCGTTCAGATCTTATTTATAGCCGGCCGGTTAATCGGATAGTGATGAATATTATGCAGGATGATGCAGCTTTTCTCGCTGTTTTTGCATCTGTATTTTTAAAGGTTATCTTATAACTAAACAGACTGTATGTTTGTTAAAATAATAGAGCGACCTGAATATGGTTAAAGTATATATAAATATTTGCAAATGACTTTGAAATCGTTATATTTGTAAATAATTCGGAGAGATTTAATCTTTTTCAATCCGATGCTATTAAACGATAACCCTTTTTTAGTGTCATAGTTATAGAACAATTTAAAGTAGAGGAGAAACGAATATGAAACCCATGAAATTAATGTCATTATTCATGTTACTCTTTGCAGCAGGCGGAGCCTTTGCGCAAGACGTATACTTTGATGACGTGTATTTCTCTTCCAGCAAAAATAAGAACAAGAAAGCCGTTGAAGAGAAAACAACGACTGTCGTTACACCGGTAACAAACAGCTCGCAAATCGTTGCCAAGGCCAGTGCAGCCGAGCGTGACGTTGATGAATATAATCGCCGATATACCGATTATGATGTATATGAAGATTATGACGATGCAGATGATGACTCGACTATCCTTTTAGCAACTTATAATGATGATCTGGATAATGATCAGACTGTGGTAACAAAGTCTAAAAAGACCAAAGCACGCACTTCTGATATGGAATATTCCGAGCGTATTATCCGGTATCATTCACCCAGTAAAATAACAATTGCCGGTGCGGATCAGGTTGATTTATACCTGAGCGACGGTTATTATGGTTACGGATACGATACCGATTATGATGACGGACAGACAACCGTGAATGTAAATCTGAATTTCGGTAACGGTTGGTATGATCCCTGGTATTCAGGCTGGTATGGCTGGAACAATCCCTGGAATTGGGGTTGGGGCGGCTGGGGTCCAAGCTGGGGCTGGGGCCCGTCGTGGGGATTCGGTTTTGGCTGGGGCGGCTGGTACAGCAGTTTCTGGGGTCCTTCATGGGGCTGGGGACCAAGCTGGGGCTGGGGTCCGAGCTGGGGATGCGGTCCTTCATGGGGCTGGGGCGGTGGCGGAGGCTACTGGCCAAGTCATCATGCAAATCATGGTCGTCCGAATTATGTAGGTTCACGTACAGCTGTTGGTCGTCGTACCAATGCAGGTACTGCCGGTAATGCCACTTCACTGCGCGGAAGCAGCGGCGGCCGTACTACCAGTTCTTTACGCTCTTCATCATCAGATGGTCGTGTAAGCTCGGGTAGTAACGCAACTAATCGTACAAGCAGCAGTAATCGTCAAAGTATTAATAGTACGAATCGTACACGTGTGACTCGGGAGAATAGCAATGCAGTAAGCAGCGACCGTACTTCCGGAACAACAAATCGTCAGAGCGTGAGCTCAACACGCAGCAATAGCAATAGCAGTTCTTCGAACCGTTCATCATCCGAAAGCAACAGCTATCGCAGCAGCAGTAACAGCAACAGCAACCGCAGTTCGAGCGGCAGCTCATTCAACAGTGGCTCATCTTCACGAAGCAGTTCAGGCTCTTCGTTTGGTGGCAGCTCACGTTCATCGGGCAGCAGTGGCGGTGCCTCACGTTCAAGTGGCGGCAGAACACGATAACAAGATATCAAAAAAGAAAATAAAAGGACACGATTTGTCGTGTCCTTGTTTTATATAAGATAATATGAATATGAAAAACAAGAAAAAGGTTTTATGTTTATGTACTTCTGCCTTGCTGTTAGCCGCCACTTCGGCATTTGCGCAAGGCGAAATGGATGCTTATAAATTTTCGCAAACCGATTTGAACGGAACTGCCCGCTATCTCGGAATGGGTGGTGCATTTGGCGCTTTGGGTGGTGATATTTCGGCTATGAGTACCAATCCGGCCGGATTAGGTATTTACAGAAGTTCTGAATTAGTTACATCAATCAGTCTTTCGGCGAATAAAGCAAAAACAAATTGGGCGGGTACACAGATGGAACAAACCCAAACCAAGTTCCGTTTCGATAACATTGCTTATGTAGGTTATTTCCCGACCGGTAAAGAAGACGGACTGGTTAGTTTTAATGTTGGATTTTCATATAATCGTGTAAAGAATTTTGATCGCAAATATCAAATGGGCCGTGGTGCCGGAGGTTATTCTATCTCTGATTACATTGCCGATTATGCAAATTTGAGTAATAATCCGCTGACCGGTAACGGGCTGACGGGTAATGATCTGTGGTCTACTGATAATTATAATCCCTATCTCTCGCAAGACTGGCTGCCTACGCTGGGTTACAATTCGGGTATTATCGATTCGGATGCTCCGAATAAAGCCGGTACTTTCTTTTCTCCTTTCGGTGAATATGATGATGAAGGAAACTGGAAGCCGCTCGAAGTGCAGGCTGCCGATATGTATGTGCACGAACGCGGAGGTATTGATCAGTATAATTTCTCGCTGGCAGGAAATATCTCAAACATATTCTATATCGGAGCTACAGTTGCTATCTCTGATCTGAAATATAAAGTGAATACTTATTATGATGAAGATTTCGGATATTTCAACCAGGATGCAGTAGCTAATAATTTCCGCGATCAGCTGTATTGGGATAACTATTCTTCTACAAATGGTACAGGTTATGGTTTTAATGTGGGTGTGATAGTACGTCCTACCGATTATCTGCGTTTTGGTGTTGCCTATAATTCGCCTACCTGGTATAAGCTGACACAGCGTTATTATGGCGAAGCCGGTGCTTTTGTTTACGATTATTATTACGATAAAGAAAATCCGTTGCAGCCCAACGATCCTGATCTGGCCCGCGAAGCTACCACGCCAACCGATTTTTATACCGATTATAAAATGCGTTCGGCCGATCGCTGGATTTTTAGTGCCGCTGCTGTTATCGGTCGCACGGCTCTGGTCAGCGTCGATTACGAACTGAAAGGATATAAAAATATGCATCTGCAGGATCGCGATGGTCGTAGTCAGGATTTCGATAATCAATTGATCAAAGATGATTTTCGTATGGGTAATATGCTGAAAATCGGTACCGAAATTAAATTAACTCCCCAGTTTGCTTTCCGTTTGGGTTATACCTGGGAAGACAGTCCGTTTAAAGATCATATGAAACACGGAAATACACTTACCGAAGTCTATCCCATAGGTACACGTACGGCTTATTCGATTGATAAATCAATCAGTCATTATACAGCCGGTCTGGGCTATCGTTTTACACCGAATTTTTATGCGGATCTGGCCTGCGTATATCGTGTACAAAAAGAGGAAGTATATCCTTTCCCGAATCTGATTAATGACGGCGAAGTCTGGGTTGAATCCATACCCGCAAATTTAAAATATCATTCTACAAAATTCGCATTAACAGTAGGTTATAAATTCTAAACCTGAGGTTTTGTATATAAAAGATACCGTTTTGGTACAAAAAACGTACCAAAACGGTCTTTTTTTTGAAAAAAATAAATAAACTCTTTTTTGTTTCAAAAAAATTATGTTTCTTTGTCTATAAATATAATAATTTTATTCTTTAACACTTAAAACTGCATTGCCTATAGCATAAACATTACTCGATTAAATTTAAACCATAAGAAGTAATGAGTACTTTAAGAATGATGACCGACGAGAAGTTGGTTGTTCTTTATGCGAAAGGTAATAATGCTGCTTTCGATGTATTGTTGAACCGTCATAAGAGCAGTATCCATTCCTACATTTATTTTATAGTACGTAACAAAGAGCTTGCTGATGATATTTTTCAGGAAACTTTTGTTAAAGCTATTATGACCATTAAACAGGGTCGTTATACTGAAAATGGCAAATTTAAAGCCTGGATTACCCGTATAGCGCACAATCTGGTAATTGATAACTTCCGTCAGGAGCGTTACGAAAATGTGATCTCGAATGATGAAGCAGAAAATGATCTGTTTAATGATTCGAAATTCAGCGATGATACGGTAGAAGATCAGATGGTTCGTACACAAACACTGGATGATGTACGAAAACTGGTGAAACATCTGCCCGACAATCAGCGTGAAGTGCTGGAGATGCGTTATTACCAGGATTTGAGTTTTAAAGAAATTGCCGATAACACCGGAGTCAGCATCAATACAGCATTAGGCAGAATGCGTTATGCCATTCTCAATATGCGTCGCATGGCCGAAGAAAATGATATTGAACTGGTTCTGGGCTGATTTATAAAATATTTTTCTTCATAGCATACAATATTTATAGCAATAGATGCGTTTTGATAATAAACGATAATTTATTGCCTATGAAGAGATTTTCTACTCAGTATTTCATCAAATTGAAGAATGACAAAAACGAAAGTCGTAAAGCCGTACAGGATTTCGCTCCGCAACAGGAAACGCTCGATTTCATTTCTCAATTTGCGCGTGTTTATCATGCAGAATCCGAATTAGATCCTCTGTTTTGCGGATTAATTCTGAATTAAAAAACAGGAAAGAGAATGCCTTTACAGGTATTCTCTTTCTTTTTTTGTATTTTTGTAAAAAATCAGATAAGTGATGAAACATAAAATTGCCCCTTCTCTGCTTGCAGCCAACTTTATGAATCTGCAAAAAGAGATTGAGATGATTAATGCGAGTGAAGCCGACTGGTTACATCTCGATATAATGGATGGTGTATTTGTGCCGAATATTTCGTTTGGCTTTCCCGTAATTGAATCGCTCAAAAATCATTGCACCAAACCGCTCGATGTGCATTTAATGATTGTGGAACCGCAGAAATTTATTCCTGAAGTAGCAGCCTGCGGAGCTTATATGATGAATGTACATTATGAGGCTTGCATTCATTTGCATCGTACGGTAGCCGCCATCAAAGAGGCCGGAATGAAAGCGGGAGTTACATTAAATCCGCATACACCGATTGCCCTGCTTGAAGATATCTTATGCGATCTGGATATGGTATTGCTTATGTCGGTTGATCCCGGTTATGGCGGACAGCATTTTATCGAACACAGCGTAGATAAAACGGCACGTCTGAAAGAGATGATCCTGCGGCAGGGAACCGATACCTTAATTGAGGTAGACGGCGGTGTAAATATGGAAACTGCAAAACGTTTGCTGGAAGTAGGAGCCGATGTACTGGTTGCCGGCAACTTTGTATTTCGTGCCGATGATCCCAAACAGGTAATTCGGGATTTAAAAGATTTATAGCGGTTTTTTAGTCCCGATCTGTAAAAACAACCATTTAATCTAAATCTGATACTATGTTAAAATCACTTCGAAAGCGGCCCATGCTGCGTCCTTTATTTATCTGGATTCCTGCCATTGTACTTGAGATATGGTTTCAGATCTCAGATTATATCTTTTATTTTTTATTTATTCCTTTACTCTGGTTAGTAATCAGTTTTTGCTATTCGTACAGATCAAAGAAACAACAATTGCTTTATATGCATTGGGGGATGCGCTGGACCTGGGGTGCTCTGTTTTTGTCGCTTTTATTTGTTTTTGCCGTTCAGCGAACGGCTTTTGCCGTACAGACCGAGCTCCGCGATTTTTCTAAGTTTGATGCTGTATCTGTATTTTTTATCCGGCAGCAAAATCAGTTGTTGCAGAAAATTGACTGCCTTCCGCTTGCAGACGAAGAAAAATCAGTAGCTTCTACTTTGCTGATAGGTTATAAACAGGGATTGAATCCGCAAATGCGTAAACAGTTTTCTACTGCAGGAGTTGCACATTTGCTGGCGGTGAGTGGTTTTCATGTAGCTGTCGTTTGCGGATGTATCGGCGGTTTGCTTGGTGCAGTTACTTTCGGACGGATCCGGAAATCATTAAAAATAATTCTGACTTTATCCTTTTTATGGTTGTTTGTGGGTGTAACCGGTTTTTCTACTTCGGCTCTGCGGGCCGGATGGATGCTGACATTCTATTTAGTGGCACAACTCACAGACCGAAAAACAGACAGTTATAATATTTTAGCTGCTTCTGCTCTGTTTTTATTATTCTATCAGCCTCTTTATCTTTTTGAGATCGGTTTTCAATTAAGTTATCTGGCCGTATTTTTTATTTTATGTTTTCAGCCTTTATGGAATCGGTTATTCAAAGTGCGGAATCCTATCCTGTCGTTTTTAACCGGATGTGTTTGTGTATCGGTAGCAGCTCAGATAGGCACTGCAGCTCTTGTTTCGTATTATTTTGGCTATTTCTCAGTGGTTTCCTTATTTGCAAATCTGCCTTTAACCTTATTGTCGATGTTGCTTATACCTGTGGGTTTATTCACTTTGTTATGGCCTGCAGAATGGATCGGGTTTGAATTTTTACAAGATCTGACATGCTTTCTGATGCATACACTGTGCGATTTAACCCTGCGTTTCAGCCAGCTGTCCATTGCCTCTTTCCATTACAGAATGGCTCCGACCGGAGTTGTCTTATTTTATGGATGTCTTTTTCTGTTAGTTTATCGTATCCGGCAATACCGGCGTTTAGGTTTTTTTATTAACCGTTAAAGCCAGTCTGTTTGATGCAAAAACGGAATTATTATACTACATTTGTTATTTATAACATATCCGATCATGATTACAAAGATTATACAGGAAGAGAAAATTCAAAAAGCCAAAAAATACATCGAGAAAGCTGAATCGATAACAATTGTAACACACGTTAGTCCTGATGGAGATGCAATGGGTTCTTCGTTAGGGCTTTATCATTTTCTGAGTGCCCTGGGTAAAGATAATGTATCTATTGTGGTTCCTAATTGTTTCCCTCAGTTTTATAAATGGATGCCCGGCGCCAAAGAGGTAGTTATTCATGAGAAATATCCGGAATTTGCCGAACAATTAATTCATAATGCAGATGTGATATTTTGTCTGGATTTTAATGAATTGAAACGCATTGAAAAACTGGGTCCTGTTGTGGACGAAGCTCCCGGGCGTAAGGTTATGATAGATCATCATCTTAATCCGGGCGATTTTTGTAAAGTGGTTATTTCATATCCCGAAATGTCATCTACCAGCGAAATGATTTTCCGGTTTATCTGCCGACTGGGTCAGTATGAATTAATTAACAAAGATTGTGCAGTTTGTATTTATACAGGTATGATGACCGATACCGGCTCATTTACCTACAATTCGAATAAACCAGAGATTTATACCATTATCGGTGAGCTGATAAAAAAAGGAATTGATAAGGATTTGATTTACCGCAAAGTGAATCAGGTTTATTCAGAAAATCGTCTGCGCATGATGGGCTATGTATTATATGAAAAAATGAAAGTATATCCCGAACATCAGGCTGCACTGCTTACTTTATCCAAAGAGGAGCTTGATCGTTTTCACTATTGCAGTGGCGATACCGAAGGTTTTGTTAATTTGCCTCTAAGTATAGACGGCGTTTCTTTCAGCGTCTTTATCCGTGAGGATCGCGATTATATCAAGATTTCTTTGCGTTCGGTCGGAGATTTCCCCTGTAATCTTTTTGCCAGCCGTTATTTCAACGGAGGTGGTCATAAAAATGCTTCCGGCGGTGAGTTTTACGGTTCTTTAGCCGATGCAATTGCCGTCTTTGAAAAAGGATTGGAGGAATTTAATCCGAATAATGTATAAGAATTAAGCTGAAACAGGTAATAATTGGCCGAGATTCCGTACATTTGTCATTCATTTATTAATCTAGAAGTCAACCGATGAAAAAAGGTTTTTATTTTTTGATGTTTCTATGTGCTGCACTGGTTGTAGTTTCGTGTGATAAAACAAAGTCGTATACTGATATGCTAAAAGCTGAACGCAAAGCAATTGACCGTCTGATCTCGGACAGCAGCTTTGTGATTTTGAAAGAATTTCCGCGCGACAGTGTCTTTGCATACAATGAATTCGTGAAACTTGATAATGGTATTTATCTGAATATCATTAATCCGGGTAATGATGAACGTGCAGTATTATATTCAACTAATATTTCTACCCGTTTTGATGCCCGATTATTTATGGGAAGTGATACAGCCAGCATCGAATTGTTAGGTCCGCATTCTAACGGAACCTGGCCGGTCGAATTTAAATATGGTTATTATGATTCGCCTCTGGATCCCGATCGTTATTATTATGCCAATCAGTTTTTAAGTCCGGGTCTGGCCGAAGGTTTACAATATGTAGGCGATGGCGGTATGGTACGTTTAATTGTACCTTTCAAACAGATGGGTAACTATGGTTATTTCCAGAGTTCGGGTATTCCTGTATTTTTTGAGCGAGTACGCTATACATTTATGTAATTATCTATAAAATACAAGTAACAAAATGACGCTTATTAAATCTATTTCAGGCATCCGCGGAACCATTGGCGGTTCACCGGAAGAGGGTTTAAATCCTCTGGCTATTGTAAAATTCGTAGCCGCTTATGCTACTTTTATTAAATCACACACCACAGTAACAACAAACAAAATTGTAGTAGGACGGGATGCACGCATCTCGGGTCCGATGGTGAAACAGGTCGTAATCGGCACATTAACCGGCATCGGTTTCGATGTGGTAGATCTGGATCTGGCTACAACACCTACCACCGAACTGGCCGTGGTTATGGAACAGGCCTGCGGAGGCATTATCCTGACTGCCAGCCATAATCCGAAACAATGGAATGCTCTGAAACTGCTCAACGAACGTGGCGAATTTCTGAATGCCGCCGAAGGAGCCGAAGTTTTACGCATTGCCGAAGCCGAAGAATTTACTTTTGCCGATGTGGATCATCTGGGTAAAGTAATTGACGACAGCAGTTACAATTCAAAACATATTCAAAGTGTACTCGACCTGAAACTGGTCGATATCGAAGCCATTAAAGCTGCCAATTTCCGTGTGGCGATTGATTGTGTAAACTCAGTTGGCGGTATCATCATTCCGCAGCTTCTTTCAGCACTGGGTGTAAAAGAGATTTTCAAACTGCATTGTGCGCCTCATGGCAATTTCGCCCATAATCCGGAGCCGCTGCCCGAAAATCTGACCGAGATTTCAGAAATGATGAAGAAAGCCCATGCCGATGTAGGTTTTGTGGTTGATCCTGATGTGGATCGTCTGGCTGTGGTTTGCGAGAACGGCGAAATGTTCGGCGAAGAATATACACTGGTAGCGGTAAGCGATTATGTTTTATCGCATACACCGGGCAATACGGTAAGTAACTTAAGTTCGAGTCGTGCTTTGCGTGATGTAACCCGTGCACATGGGGCACAATACAATGCGGCAGCCGTTGGCGAAGTCAATGTGGTAGCCAAAATGAAAGAAACAAATGCTGTTATCGGCGGCGAAGGCAATGGCGGAGTAATCTATCCCGAAAGTCATTACGGTCGCGATGCACTGGTTGGTATTGCCCTGTTTCTGACTCATCTGGCGAAGAAAAAACAGAAAGTCAGCGAAATGCGTGCCTCTTATCCGCCCTATTTCATTTCGAAAAAGAAGATTGAGCTTACTCCCGATATTGATGTG
Source organism: uncultured Parabacteroides sp. (assembly GCA_947074335.1). Taxonomy (GTDB): domain Bacteria; phylum Bacteroidota; class Bacteroidia; order Bacteroidales; family Tannerellaceae; genus Parabacteroides. The sequence continues at coordinate 558 of CAMTPG010000014.1, read as the reverse complement.
GATGCTATTCTTGAAAAGGTTAAAGAGAAATTCGCTCAATATGATATTACTGATATCGACGGCGTAAAAATCGATTTCCCCGAAAAATGGGTACATTTGCGTAAAAGTAATACCGAACCGATCATCCGTATCTATGCCGAAGCACATACAACCGAAGAGGCAGAGGCAATTGGTGAAGAGCTGATTGAAATTATTCGCAGCATGTGTAAATAATAGGATAGAGATCGGGGAGATCTGATTTCCGATACATAAATAAAGAAACACCTCAATAGCACAGAGTTATTGAGGTGTTTTTATTTTATCAGAACATCTCTGATTCCGGTTATAAACCCGTTTCATTTCCCTTGCAAGGGGATTTCAAATGCTTCAGCATGGAAATAAAAAGGCCTTACGAAGCATTTATAATCGCTTATTAATGAATTCCAAACAGCCATTAGGGAATGGCAGGCTGGTTTTCGGGAAAATGTCAACAACTGCTTTTTGGGAATGACAGGCAGTCACGCCAACAGCAGAATAAACAGGGCAATCCGGTCGTTGCCTTGTTTCGGGGAATAACAG